>JAGREI010000196.1 GCA_020446625.1 Erythrobacter sp. | reverse complement strand
GGCTGCGGCGATTGCGGGGTGCAGTCCAACTGCGTCGCCATCGAGCCCGAGGAAACGCTGCTGGGGCGCAAGCGGCGGATCAACCAGTCGGTCTGCAACAAGGATTTCAGCTGCGTGAAGGGGCTTTGCCCCAGTTTCGTGACGGTGACTGGCGGCACTCTTCGCAAGGGTGCCGCTGCCGTGACAAGTGCCGAACCCGCTACCAGCCTGCCGCTGCCGCAACTGCCGCGGCTGGATGACGGCTATTCGATCATGGTCGCAGGCATCGGGGGCAACGGCGTCGTCACCGTAGGCGCGATCCTGGGCATGGCGGCGCATATTGCCGATCTGGGCGTGACCGTGCTCGACCTGTCGGGCCTGGCCCAGCGCAACGGGCCGGTCACCAGCCATGTGCGGCTGACCGCCAGCACCGAGATCGGCCACGCGCCGCGCATCCCCGAAGGCAGCGCCGACCTGGTGATCGGCTGCGACCTGGTGGTGGCCGCTGGCGGCGAGAACATTGCCAAGCTGGCGCGCGAGCGCACGCAAGTGGTCTACAACCGCTTTGTCGCGCCCACGTCGGGCTTCGCCAGCAATCCCGACCTCGATTTCGGGCCGGACCGGCTGGCTGCGGCGATGGCAGACCGGGTGGGCGAACAGGCCATGTCGGGCCTCGATGCCACGCGCATCGCGCTTGCCCAGCTGGGCGATGCCATCGGCGCCAACATGCTGCTGGTGGGCCACGCATGGCAGAAGGGCCTGATCCCGCTGCCGCTGGAGGCGCTGGAACAGGCGATCCGGCTGAACGGCGCGGCGGTGGACCTCAACCTGGCCGCCTTCCGGCTGGGCCGGGTGGCCGCTGTCGATCCCGCTGCACCCGCGCGCTGGCTGGCCGACCGGCAGGCCGAGGCCGGGCAGGCACCGTCGCTTGACGACATGATCGCAGCGCGCGCGCAACTGCTGACGGATTTTGACGGCCCGGCGCTGGCCGCGCGCTATCGCGCCATGGTGGAACGGGTTGCAGCGACGGAACAGGGCCTGGCCGGCCATCGCGGCGACCTGACGCGGGCCGTGGCCGTGGGCTATGCCAAGGCGCTCTATTACAAGGACGAATACGAAGTGGCGCGGCTGTTCACCGATGGCACCTTGCAGCGCCGCCTGGCCGAGACTTTCGACGGCGACCTGAAGCTGCGCTTCAACCTCGCTCCGCCCGTGTTCTCGCGCCGGGGCGCTGACGGGCGCGAGCGCAAGCGCGAGTTCGGCCCGTGGGTGCTGACCGCGTTCAGGCTGCTGGCGGCCATGCGGCCCTTGCGCGGCGGCCTGTTCGACCTGTTCGGCAAGACCGCGCACCGCCGCACCGAGCGGGCGCTGGCAGGCGAATACGAACAGCTGGCCGAACGTCTGCTGACGATCACCACCAGCGACAACCTTGCCGAAGTCGCCCGGCTTGCCGGGGCATACGAGCATGTGAAGGGCTACGGCGTGGTGAAGGAAGGCAAGCTTGCCGAAGTGCGCGCGCAGGTGGCCGAAGGACTCGCCGCGCTGGAACAGGACCGGGAGTAGACGATGGATTTCAAGCTTTCGCCTGAAGAGATGGCCTTTGCGCAAGGCGTGCGCGCCTTCCTCGACGAGGAAGCCCAGCATCCCGACGCGCACGATTTCATGGACCCCGATCGCGATGCCCATTCGCAGCTGGCCAACAGCCGGCAGCGGCGGGATTTCTGCAAGCGCATGGGGGCCAAGGGCTATCTCGGCATGTCCTGGCCGAAATCCGTTGGCGGGCAGGAAATTCCCGGCATTTTCGAATACCTCCTCAACGAGGAACTGGCGCTGCGCGGCGCGCCGCTGATCGGCAAGGGCGTAGGCTGCATCGGCAAGACCATCATCCGCCACGGCACCGAGGAAATGCAGCAGCGGTTCCTGCCGCTGATCCTCGATGCGGAGGTGGAATTCGCGCTCGGTTATTCGGAACCCGGATCCGGGTCGGACCTTGCCAGCCTGAAGCTGAAGGCGGAAGCCGATGGCGATGGATGGGTGCTCAACGGGCAGAAGGTGTGGACCACCTCTGCCCACTTTGCCGAATGGTACTGGGTCGCCGCGCGCACCGATCCCGACGCGCCCAAGCACAAGGGCATCAGCGTGTTCCTGATCCCGATGGACCACCCCGGCCTGACCGTGCGCCCGATCGAGACAATGGGCCATCACCGCACCAACGAGGTCTTCTTCGACAATGTCCGCATCGGCCCCGATGCGCTGGTGGGGGAACTCAACAAGGGCTGGACCTATGTCTGCGAGGCGCTCGATTTCGAACGCTTCACTTTCTACACCGTCAACCCGCTGTTGCAGAAGTTCGAGCGCGCGCTGGAGGCGCTGCGCACCCGCGCGCGGCACGGCAAGCCGCTGAGCGAAGACATGGGCGTGCGCCGTGCGGTCGGACGGCTGGGGGCCGAGGTGGAGACGGCCAAGATGCTGCAACGGCGCGTGGTCGATGCCGCCAGCAAGGGCGGGGTGCCTGCCATCGAAGCGGCCATGTACAAGGTGTTCAGCACCCGGCTGGGGCAGGAAATCACCAACTTCGTGCTCGATCACCTCGGCCCTGCCGGCTTGCTGCGCAAGGGTGCCGAAGGCGCGGTGGATGGCGGGGTGTGGGAACACTTCTACCAGACCACGCCGCTGGACACGATCGGCGGCGGCACGTCCGAAGTGCAGAAGAACATCATTGCCCGTCGCGGGCTCGGGCTGCCGCTGGGCTGAGGCGGGCAAGGTGGCGGCAGACCTTCCGGCACAAGTGCAGGGCCTGCTGGGCCAGCCCTGTTTCGCGCAGGTGAGCGATGGCCTGGTGGAAGCAGGCGCGATCCGCCTGTTCGCCGCCGCGGTGCAGGATGGCACCGCCGAATACTGGAGCGAGGATCCCGCCGAAGTCTGCGCGCCGCCCGCCATGCTGTCCGCCTGGAACCGCCCGCTGATGTGGCGCCCCGGCGAAGGCGGCAGCGCAACCGGGCTGGCGCTGCATTTCCTGCTGAAGGAGCAACTGGGGCTGCCGCTGGCCGTGGTCACGGCGACCGAGACCGAGCTGGCGCAGCCGCTGCGGCCGGGCGCGCGGGTGCAGTCCGAACAGGTGCTACTGTCTGTGAGCGAGCCGAAGACCAATCGCCTGGGCACGGGGCGCTACTGGACGATCCGGGTCGACTATCGCTGCGCCGCCACGGGCGCGCTGTTCGGCCACGAGACGATGAGCTTCTTCGGCTATGTCGGGGACAGTGCATGAACGGCCCCGTGGAAACGCTGCCGCCGAAAGTGCGCCGGGTCAGCGCGCGCGACATCGTGATGGGCGCAGCGGCCAGTCGCGACTGGCAACCGCAGCACCACGATCACGCCCATGCGCTGGCGATGAACCTGCCCGGCATCATCATGAACGCACCCACCCAGACCGGCTGGCTGCACGCCTATGCCATGCGCTGGGCCGGGCCGGGCGCCCGCATCGGCCGGTGGAAGCTGGTCATGCTGGAGCCGATCTGCCCGGACACCGAACTGGCGCTTTCGGGCGTGGTCACGCAGCGCGAGAAGGGGCCGTCTGGACTGGATTGGGCCTGGCTCGATCTGGCCATCGTTGCAGGCGCGCAACACAAGTCGACGATGCGACTGGTGATCGCCGTTCCTGCTGCACCGGACCAGACAGGTTGGGCAATTTCGGACGAGGAGTGGCAGGTGCCTCCCTTGTCCGGATAAGCCGAAACCAGTAGTATCGTAATGGTCGATCACGCGCAGCAAGAATGCCGTGACAAGGCCCTTGGGAGATAGCCTGCATGCATAGTCAGTTCAGTTCGCTCTGCTCGCGCAATGCCATTGCCGCCGTGCTCGTAACCACCGGATTTGCCGCCTCGGCACCTGCCTTCGCACAGGACGACGCGGCTGCCGAAGACAACCGCATCGTCGTGACCGCGCAGCGGCGCGAGGAACGCCTTCAGGAAGTGCCGCTGGCGATCACGGCGGCATCGGGCGAGGATCTGGCCAACCAGGCTACGCCTGACCTGCGCGGCATCTCGCAGCTGGCGCCCAGCCTCAACATCGCGGTCTATCCCAACTCGTCGGACACCGTCTCGCTCACCATGCGCGGGCAGGGCGTGGCCGACGCGGGCCAGATCACCAAGGACGGCGGCGTGGGCCTCTACGTCGACGGCTTCTACATCGCCCGGCCGCAGGCGGCGCTGCTCGACCTGGGCGATCCCGAGCGGATCGAGGTGCTGCGCGGCCCGCAAGGCACGCTGTACGGTCGCAACACCACCGGCGGCGCGGTGAACATCATCTCCAGCCGCCCCACCGGCGAACTGGGCGGCGACTTCACCCTGTCCTACGGCAGCCGCAACTCGGTGCGCGCGCTGGCCAATATCGACCTGCCGGCGATGGGTGCCTTCGCCATCAAGGGCACGCTGCTCTACACCGATCGCGACGGTTACGTCGAAAACGCCGGTGCCGCGCACGATTATCACGAGGCAGGCCAGCTGGCCGGGCGCGTGGCCGTGCGCTGGACGCCGTCGCCCGATTTCACAGCCGACTTCGCCTTCGATCGCGGCCGCGTCACCTCGACGATGCCCTACTACGTCAACCCCGACTTCGTCGGCCTGGGCGGCCCGTTCGCCGGCTATTCCGCCGATATCGACAACACCTATACCACGCTGGATATCGACGCGAGCCGGTCGCACTTCACCGATTACCAGCTGACGCTGAACTGGGACGTGGCCGACGCCCTGACGATCCGTTCGCTGTCGTCCTACCGGCGCACCAATTCCAACCAGGATATCAACTACGGCCTCGCCCAGTCCTATCCCTTCGTGAACCCGCCGTACCCCTTCAACGGCGACCTGTTCGTGACCCAGCAGCACCAGTACAAGGGCGAGCAATGGTCGCAGGAAGTGCAGTTCATCGGGGATATCGGTGACCTGATCCAGTACACTGGCGGCCTCTACTATTTCGAGGAAGACAACATCCACAACCAGCAGCAGCAGATTGCTGCTTCGGACTTCCTGCGTGCGCCGCCCACCTACGATCAGCAGTTCGTTTCCACCGAACAGCGGGTGACTTCGGAATCGATCTCGCGCGCGGCCTACCTGCAAGCCACGATCAGTCCGCCGAACCTGGAGGAACTGCAACTGACGGTGGGCGGTCGCTACACCTCGGACACGCGCCGGGCGACGCGCAATTCCTTCTATTTCGGGTTCCAGTACGAATTCGACAGCATGATCGACGAGAACTTCCACAACTTCAGCCCGTCGGTGAACCTGGCGATGCAGTGGACGCCCGACGTGATGACCTACATCCGCTATTCGCGCGGCTACAAGGCCGGCGGCGTGGCGGAAGCGGCACCGATCTTCAACACGGTCTATGGCCCGGAAAAGGTCGAAGCCTGGGAAATCGGCCTCAAGTCGCAGTTCCTCGATCGTCGCGTGACCTTCAATGCCTCGCTGTTCCGCAACAGCTTCCGTGACATGCAGATCGACTTTGGCGTCGACCCGGTCAACCTGACCGCAGTCGCCACCGCCAATGCCGGCCGGGCACGGGTGCAGGGTGCTGAAATCGAGCTGGAAGTGCGTCCGATCGACGCGATCGGCCTGCGCTTCAGCTACGCCTACCTCGATCCGACGCTGATCCAGGTGCTGGCGCCGGCCAATACGGCCTTCGATCCGCTGCTCAACCCGGCCTCGCCGGTTGCGGTGGGTGACGACGTGACCAGCTTCTTCACGCTGCCGTTCATCCCGAAGAATTCGCTGACCGTGTCGGGCGATATCGAGTTCTTCAACCAGAACGACCGCACGCTGACGCTCTACGCGTCCTATACCTACCAGGACGGCGTATACACCTCGTCGGTCGCCGGGCCGGGCGTGTTCGGGCGCGAGTTCTGGCTCAGCGATCCGCGCGAGGTGATGAATGCGCGCCTCGCCTACGACATGCCGCTCAACGACGTGGACCTGCGCCTGTCGCTGTTCGCCAACAACCTGCTGGATCACCGTTCGCGCGAGTTCGTGATCGGCGTGGGCTCGCAGGTCGATACCGTGAACGGCACTGGCGGCTACTTCTCGCAGACCGCACCGTGGTCCGAACCGCGGACCATCGGGGTCGAACTGCGCCTATCCTACTGATGTGCCGCTCGCCCGGTTCTCCGCTGGTGGCGGACCGGGCGGCGACATGCCGTTGCCGGATCGAGCATTGACCGACGAACCGACCGAAGTGTGCCGCGTCACCAGCGGCGAATTCTCGGCCACGATCCTCGAATGGGACTGGCCCGAGGTCGTCGACTACACCAGTTCGCAGGAACAACTGACGGTGGAGGCATCGCTGCCCCCGTTCGCGGCCAGTGCGACCGCCTGCTTTCCAGACATCGCCGCTGCCGACTTCTGCATGATGGGCAGCCTGTTCATCCGCTATCCCGGCCAGGTGGTCAGGGCGCGCGGGCCGGGCGGGCTGATCCGCCTGCTGCGCTGCGAACTGGGGCCGACGGCCACCGCGCGGCTGCACCGGGAACAGGCCGTGCCGTCACTCGACCAGTTGAAGGCCCTGCTCAACATCCAGTCGCCGCTGGTGCGTTCGACGATGGACCTGATCCACTGCGAAATGCAGCTGCGGTCGGATTACAGCCCCGAAGCCATGGCCGCGCTTGCCCGGCTGCTGCAAATCGCCGTCGACCGGGTTCTGGCGGAAGGAAATACGGCCTGCGATGGCAGCGGATGCCTGCCCGACTGGCAGTTCCGGCGGATCAAGGCGATCCTGCAAGAACGCGATGGCCGGGTCACGGTGGACGAGCTGGCGCAGGGCTGCGGCCTAAGCGTGCGTCACTTGCAGCGCCAGTTCCATCGCCTGACGGGTCGCACCGTGTCGGACTATGTGCGCGGGTTCTGGTTCGAACGGGCCAAGGAAATGCTGGCGGGCGAAGGGATGCAGATCGGTGAAGTTGCCGAACGGCTGCACTTCTCCAGCGCCAGCGCCTTTTCGCGGGCCTTCCGCAAGCAGGCGGGCCAGACGGCCAGCCAGTATCGCAGGAGGCAGTCGACTCGCCCGCTCACCGCCCCGGCATCAGCCAGGGCGGGAGCGGGCCGTGTCAGCCCGCCTTCAGCGCCGCCAGTTCGGCTGCATCCAGCTTGAGTGCTGCCGCCTTGACGCTGTCCGCGATCTGTTCGGGGTTGCGGCCGCCGAAGATCGGGATCGTCTGATTCGGCTGGCTGGACAGGTAGGCCAGCACCACCTCATTGATCGAAACGCCATGCTTGGCGGCCAGTGCCGTGGCGGCAGCGAAGCGCGCTTCGTTGGCGGGATCGGCATAGCGCGCCGCCAGTGCTTCGGGCATGTCCACGCCATCGGCCAGCTTGGTGAAATAGCCGCCGCTCTGCGCGCCGTAGGCCACGATCGGCAGGCCGGCGGCGTGCAGCGCCTCGTACTCGCCTTCGTAGTAGTGGACATAGCCCTGCTGCATGGCGGCTTCGACGTTGGGCTTGGCCAGGCCCCAGAAGGTTTCCGAGGCGGCAAAGCCGGGCTTGCCGATGGAGGCGGCATAGGCATTGGCCGCCGCGATCCGTTCGGCCGACCAGTTGGAAGCGGCGAAGTGGCGGATGCGCCCGGCTTCCTGGTGCGACACCAGCGCGTCGATCATCGGCTCTACCGGCACGCCGGGATTGTCGGCGTGGAGGAAATACAGGTCGATGTAATCGGTCTGCAAATGGTCGAGGCTTTCGCCGAGGTCCTGCGCCAGGTTTTCCGGGCTGACGCGCGGCTGCCAGTCACCCTTGCGCATGTCCATGCCGCAGCCCTTGGTGGCGATCACCACGTCAGCGCGGTTGCGCGTCTTCAGCCAGGTGCCGACGGCACGTTCGCTGGCGCCGGAGGGGGCATCGGGGATCCAGTCGCCATACATGCGCGCGGTATCGATGAAGTTGCCGCCCAGGTCCGCGAAGCAATCGAGGATGGCATTCGATGCCCCCTGGTCAATCGCCGTTCCCAGCATGTTGGTGCCGTAGCAGAACTGGCTGACGACGAGGTCGGTGTTGTTGAGGGTCACTTTCGAAAGCATCGTCGCTACTCCTGCGTGGGCTCTTTGCGGCATGGAAACTGTACCGGCAGGGCCTAGCCTGCCAGCATGGCTATCTCAAGGCACTGTTACGCAAACACTTGCCATTTTCGGACAGAATTGTTCGAATGCGAAAAATTTGCGGGAGGAGAGCAATAATGATGTCGTTGCAGGAAATGTCCGACCGGCTCGAGATCCAGGACCTGTTCGCCCGCTACAGCTTCGCCATCGACGAACGCGACTGGGCCGCGCTCGACAGCGTGTTCACGCCCGATGCGCGGATCGACTACAGCGAGACGGGCGGGGCGAAGGGATCGCTGGAGGAGATCAAGGCCTGGCTACCGGTGGCGCTGGAACGGTTTCCCATGTTCCAGCACATGGTGGCGACCACCAGGCTCGATCTGCGCGGCGACGAGGCGAACAGTCGCACGATCCTGTTCAACCCCATGGTCCACCGCGCGCCCGATGGCAGCGAGCAGACTTTCTTCATCGGGCTGTGGTATCGCGACCGGCTGGTGCGCACCGCCCAGGGCTGGCGCATTGCCGAACGCTACGAGGAAATGGGCTGGATCAAGGACGCCCCGCCGATGGAGCCGATCCCCGAGGTTCCGGCAACCGGCGGGTGATGGTCAGCCCCATTCCAGCAGGTGCGAAATGTCGCTGCGTTCTTCCGGCTTGAGGCCCTTGCGCGCCAGCAGGTGCACCGAGATATGCCCGCTCTTGTCGCGCGGATAGACCACTTCCATCACCCGGTCATATTCGGTGTGGGCGATCTTCCACTGTCCGTCCTCGCGCCGGTAGCGATCGCGATAGATGGCGGTGCCGTGGGTGTGATCATCCCGTTCGAGGCTGATGAACACGTCTTCGAGATACCAGATGCCTTCCGCCGTATCATCGCCGGTCAGGGTGATCTCGGGCATGTGGCCCAGGTGCATGGCCAGCGCATCGGAAGGGAAGGCATTGGCGAGCATCAGCATCGTCTCCTCGATGCCGTTGCACTTCACCTTGTAGCCGCCGCCACGGTATTCCACCGTCACATCGTCCGTGAACAGGCCACGCACCAGTGCCCAGTCGGCGGTGTCGATGCCGCGGAAATAGCGGTGCTTGAGCGTGCGGATGTCCTCGAAATCGGACAGCTGTTGCAGGGTATAGGCCATGGTGTCAGGCTCCCTTCTCGGCGGCGTAGAGCGCCTCTGCGCGGGCTTTCAATGCATGGGCGGAATCGTCGAAGGCGCGTTTCACCCACGGCCCGGCAAAGCGGAACACGTGGATGCCGTTGGTGCCGAGGAAGGCGTCGGTGCTGAAATAGCGGCAGCTGGTCGGGCCTGTCGCCTCGATCACCTGGTCGCGTCGGGCGGGGTAGGGCCAGAAGTCCGAATAGACCATCTCCCACGAGATCAGCTTTTCCGGCTCCAGCGCGCAGATGTATTCGCAGTTGGGCACCAGCGTGCCGGGGACGGCGTAGTTCACCAGCGTCATGTTCACCGCCGCGCCCATCACCAGCTCGCTTTCGGCGCGCACGCAGAACGGGTTCCATTCGTTGTAGCGGGGCATGTCGCACAGCACCGCCCAGACCACGCGGGCAGGCGCAGCGATGTCCACCGTCACGCTGACCGTCACCGCGTCGGGATCGAAACCCGATTGCGGATCGGCTTCCAGCGAGGGGTGGCTCTTCATCCAGTCGAGCAGCATGGTCATTCTCTCCCTAGACCGCGACCCAGTCGCCGCCGTTGACGTCGAGCGCGGCGCCGGTGATTTCGGAGGCATAGTCGGACAGCAGGAAATAGACCGCCTTGGCGCAATCGCCATCGGGCGGAATGTGGCCCACGGGGATTTCCGAGGCGCGCTGCTTTTCGAAGGCGCCGCCGTCGTTGAGGCCATCGAAGAACTGTTGCAGCGGCACGCCGCCCATCCAGCCCATCAGCGCGGTGTTCACGCGGATGCCGCTGCCGCCCAGCTCCACCGCCAGCTGGCGGGTAAGCTGGTTGAGCGCGGCCTTGCCCATGGCATAGCCGCCCTCTGCCGGCATAGGCTTGCGCGTGGCGAGCGTGGAGACGTTGACGATCGCGCCGGAACCTTGCGCGCGCATGGTGGGGATCACCGCCTGCGCCATGCGCAGCGCGCCCACGGCAATCACGTCCAGCGCCATCAGCAGCTGGTCGATCGAGTGGCTTTCCAGCGGCAGCCAGTCGGGGTGGTAGTAGGCGGAGTTCACCAGCCCGTCGATCCGGCCCCACTGGCTGAGCGCGGCGGCGGCGAGCGCCTGGCACTGGTCGGTCTGCGCCACGTCGCACGGCACGGCGATTGCCTCGCCACCGCCCGCGCGGATATCGGCGGCAATCGCCTCTATCGCAGCTGCCGAGCGCGCCGACACCACCACCCGCGCGCCTTCCTTCGCCGCGCCCCGGCACATGGCCTGGCCCATGCCGGGTCCGGCGCCGGTGATAATCACGACCTTGTCTTGCAGGATCATTGTGTCTTCTCTCCCCTTCGCCTGCGGCTATCCGCTGGCGGCTTTCATCCCCGCTTTCCGGCCGAAGAAGGTGGCATCGGCCAGGCTGAGGCCCGAACTGTAGCCGTAACCCCATGCGGGCAGGCCGCTGGTGCAGCGCCCGGCGGCGAACAGGCCGGGGATCGGCGCGCCGGAACGGTCGAGCACTTCGGCGTCGGCACTGGTGCGCAGGCCGCCCAGGGTGAAGAAGCTGAAATAGCTGTGCGCGAAATCGAGTTCGAGCGCCACGAACGGCCCCTGGTCCAGCGGGGTGAGGATCGGCGTGCGCTTGTCGAACAGCGGATCGCGGCCATCGCGGGCGTGCCGGTTGTAGAATTCCATCGTGGCGCTGAGCGTGCCTGCGGGCAGTTCCAGCTCGCCTTCGACCTCTTCCCAGCTATCCCCCGTCCCGGCGATGCCGACGCGGGCCAGGTCCAGCGGCTGCACGAAATGGGCGTTGTCCAGCAGCAGGTAGACCTTGCCGCCGGGCTGATCCACCGCGTGGCGGCTGACTACGCCGTGATAGCAATCCTCGTTGATGAACCGCTGGCCCTGCGCGTTCACGAACACGCCGTAGGCATGGCTTTCGGGCAGGGTCCAGGGGCAGGTGGTGAAGAACTGTTCCATATGCACCGCATCGCCGCCCGCGCCCACGCCCAGTGCGATGCCCATGCCATCGTCCTTGTCGCCGATGGGATCGTTGAGCTTGAGCGTATCGGGGCAGTACTTCGCCCGCATGTCCTCGTTCATGGCAAAGCCGCCGGTGGCCAGCACCACGCCCCGTGCCGCCTTCACGAAGCGTTCGGCGCCGTCGATCCGCACCACCAGGCCCACGATCCGCTCGCCATCCTGCACCAGCGCCAGCACGCGGGCATCGACCACGATCTGCACCCCGGCATCGCGCGCCCGCGCTTCCAGGATATCCACCAGCGGCCTGCCGCCGCCCCAGCCCATGTGCTGGATCACGTGACCGCGCGGCGCGGGCCTGGCCAGATCGCAGAACGGCGCGGCGGCTTCG
>JAGREI010000195.1 GCA_020446625.1 Erythrobacter sp. | reverse complement strand
AGATAGCGCGGCTTGCCGTCGCGCTGCCACAGCCGGGTGAAGATGCCGACGATCTTGGCGTTCCGCTGCGCACCCAGCACGGCGTAACTGGCATCGAAGTGCTGCCCGGTTTCGGCCAGCGCGCGATAATGATCGAGCATGGCCGCTTCGAGTTCCGGCGACACATCGCGCCGGGCATCCTGCAACAGGCTGACCAGATCGTAGGTGGGGTGGCCCACCAGCGCATCCTGGAAGTCGATCAGGCCCTGCCCGCCATCCGGCAGCAGCATGATGTTCTCCGCATGGTAATCGCGCAGCACGGTAACGCCGGGCGCCTGTTCGGCCAGCACCGGGGCAAGCACCTGGTCCCAGGCGGCGGCATAGCCTGCCGCATCCACCTCTATCCCCGCAGCCGGGCAGAACCATTCGGTCAGCAGCCCCGCCTCGCGCTGGTACACCGCCATGTCATAGGCGGGAAACGGCCCCGGCGGCAGGCGGTGGAGCGCGGCAACGGCTTCGATGGCCTTGCGATAGGCCAGTTCCTCGCCTGCCGGGTTGGCCTCGATCCATTCCTTCATCCGGTCGTTGCCGAAATCCTCGGTCAGCACCCAGCCCTGCGCGGCGTCTTCCGCCAGGATCGCCGGGCCGCGCATGGCATTGGCATTGAGCCAGTGCGCCACGGTGAGAAACGGCACTGGGTCTTCGTGCGGCGGCGGCGCGTGCATCAGCATGGCAGTCTCGCCGGTCGGGCTGCGCAGGCGGAAATAGCGGCGGAAGCTGGCATCGCCGGGAATCGGCTCGATGGCGGCCTGCTGCCAGCCCGCCGATTCGACAAATTGGTGCAGGCCGTGGGGCAGTTCACTCATGGCAAGCGCCCTAGCCAATCCGCCCCATGTTCGACAACGGTCAAGCGGCCCTGCTGCACAATTTCCAGCGCAATTGAGAGGCATTGCGGTTCATGCGCGAAGCCACCGGCGTGATCGGGCCATTCGGCCAGCAGCACGGCGCCCTCGCGGTAATCGTCGAGGCCAAGTTGCTCGACTTCCGACGGGTCTTCCAGCCGGTAGAAATCGGCATGAACCACCGGCGGCATCAGGTGATCGTAGGTTTCGATGATGGTGAAGGTGGGCGACGGCACATCGCCCTGATGACCCAGCGCGGCCAGGATCGCGCGGCTGAGCGTGGTCTTGCCGGTGCCAAGCCCGCCCGACAGCGCCACCACGTCACCAGGGCGCAGCCGCGCGGCGATCCGCTGGCCCAACGCTTCCATGCTGGCGAGGTCCGGCAGGTCGATCCTCAAGGCAAGGATACCGTGGCCGTGGTGCCGGCGCCCTTTTCCGACTGGATTTCCAGCCGCCCGCCGTGCGCCTCGATCAGCTGGCGGGCCAGCGGCAGGCCCAGCCCGCGCTTGCCTTCCTTGCCATCTGCACCGGGCAGCCGGTAACCGTCCAGCGCGCGCGCCAGTTCGCTGGGCTTCATGCCTTCGCCGTTGTCGGAGATCACGATCCGCGCGCCGGACTTGCGCCGCGCCAGCGCCACCAGGATTCGCCCGCCTTCGGGCGTGGCGTTGATGGCATTGTCGAGCAGGTTGCCCACCGCGCGGCTCAGCTGGCGGCGGTCTGCGTTCACCGATCCGGCGGTGCGATCGCCGCGCAGGTCCAGCGTGATGTGCTTGGCCTCGATCGCTTCCTCCCGCGCCCGCACCACGGCGGTGGTGAAAGTCAGCAGGTCGACCGGCTCGGTGGCCATGGGCAGCAGCCCGGCCTCGCTCTGCGTCAGGTCCAGCACCGATTCGATCTGCTGGCTGAGGCGTTCGACCGAGGCGATGATCGCAGCGACATATTCTTGCGCCTGCGGGGTAAGGTCACCCGCCATGCCCGATTGCAGCAGTTCGGCAAAGCCGCCGATGGAGGTGAGCGGAGTGCGGAATTCATAGCTCATGTTGGCGAGGAAGCGGGTC
>JAGREI010000194.1 GCA_020446625.1 Erythrobacter sp. | reverse complement strand
ACGGCGTGAAGGGTTTCAAGTTCCACGGCATCGCCCAGAACTGCCACCCGGCAGACCCCATGGGCTATCCGATCTACGAGGTGATCAACGAGTACAAGTTGCCCGCCATCTTCCACACCGGCCATTCGGGCATGGGCACCGGGATGCGCGGCGGCGGGGGGATGCGGCTGAAGTACGGCCAGCCGATGCTGGTGGACGATGTGGCGGTGGACTTCCCCGACATGAAGATCATCCTCGCCCACCCCAGCTGGCCGTGGGTGGACGAGAGCCTTTCCATGGCGCTGCACAAGGACAACGTGTTCATCGACCTGTCCGGCTGGAGCCCCAAGTACTTCCCCAAGCAGGTGATCACCTACGCCAATACCCAGCTGAAGAAGAAGATGCTGTTCGGCAGCGACTTCCCGCTGATCCACCCCGACAAGTGGATCGCTGCGGCGGCCGAAGTGGGCTTCCGCGAGGAGGTGATGCCGGGGATCATGAAGGACAATGCTGCAAGGGTCCTCGGACTGACCTGAGCGGAGAATTCGGCCTGAGGGAGAGCATGGCCAGATGAATTTCGACGGACACCATATCGCCATCACCGGCGCCTCATCGGGCATCGGCCTTGTCACCGCGCAGCTGCTGGCAGACCGCGGCGCTGCCGTCACGCTGATCGCGCGGCGGGCGGACATGCTGCAACAGGCGGCCAGCGACATCGGCGGCAAGACTGCCTGGGCCGCTGCCGACGTGGGTGTGCGCGAGGAACTGGACGCCGCGCTCGACAGCGCCGTGGCGCAGAACGGACCGATCACCGGCCTGTTCGCCAATGCCGGGCTGACCGGCGGCTTCACCCCGCTGCTCGCCTATCCGGGTGATCTGTGGGAGGATACCCTGCGGGTCAACCTCACCAGCGTGTTCTGGGCGATCCAGAAGGTCGCGCCCGCCATGGTCGACGCAAAGAAGGGTTCCATCCTCGTCACCGGTTCGATGGCATCGAAGCGCGGCATGGCGATGAACCCAGCCTATGTCGCCTCCAAGCACGGCCTGCTGGGTCTCTGCCGCGCTGTGGCGATGGAACTGGCGCCGCACGCGGTGCGCTGCAACTGCGTGATCCCCGGCTTCATCGAAACCGAGGCACTGGCGCGCATTCCGGCGGAACAACGCGGCAAGATCGAAGGCCGGGTGCCGCAGCGGCGCATGGGTTCGAGCGAGGAACTGGCCGAAGTGGCCGCCTTCCTCTTGTCCGACGCCGCCAGTCATGTCACCGCTCAGGACTGGGCGGTAGACGGCGGAACGCTGCAAACGCTCGAAGTCTGAGGGGAGAGGTCTGTAAAATGCGCGCATGGTTGCTGCCCGAAGGGTCTGACGGGTTCGACAAGCTTTACCTGGGCGAACTGCCCGAGCCTCAGCCGGGCCCCGGCGAGGTGGTGGTCGCGCCCAGGGCCTGGTCGATCAACTACCGCGATTTCGCGGTCGCCAGCGGCAAGTACTTCGGCGGCGCGCTCACCGAACCGGCCGTGCCATTGAGCGACGGCGCGGGCGAAGTGGTGGCCGTGGGCGAAGGCGTGAAGTCGGTGCGCGTGGGCGACAAGGTGCAGTCCTGCTTCTTCCAGGGCTGGATCGACGGCCCGCCGAAGATGGTCCCCGCGCTGGGCGACGGCAAGGCACCGGGGATGCTGGCCGAACGCGTGGTGCTGTCCGAACACGGGGTGATCCCGATTGCCCGCAGCCTGGACCTGGCGCAGGCCGCCTGCCTGCCCTGCGCGGGCGTCACCGCGTGGAACGCGCTGTTCGAAGGCGGCAGCCCGCTGAAGGCGGGGCAGCGTGTGCTGGTGATGGGCACGGGCGGCGTCTCGCTGATCGCATTGAAGCTGGCCAAGGCCGCAGGTGCCGAAGTGATCGCCACCAGCTCGTCCGACGCCAAGCTGGAACAGGTGAAGGCGCTGGGGGCCGATCACGTGGTCAACTACCGCCAGGTGCCTGACTGGGGCATGTTCGTGAAGACCGAGTTCGGCGGCGCGCACAAGATCGTCGAGGTCGGCGGCACCGGCACCTTGCAGCAGAGCATGGACGCCTGCGCCCCCTTGGCCGAAATCGGGCTGATCGGCGTGCTGGCTGGCGGCAGCCCGCCCGAACCGCGAGGGCTGATGTTCACCGGCTCATCCATCCGCGGCATCTTCGTCGGCTCGGCCCGGATGGCGCGCGATCTCAACGCCTTTGTCGACAAGCACCACCTGACTTTCCCCGTGGGCGGCACCTTCGCCTTCGAGGCGGCGGATGCGGCCTATGCCCACGCCTGGGGGCCGGACAGCTTCGGCAAGACCGTGATCACGCTGGGGTAAGGCACCATGTGGCAAGTGCGCGTCAGCCCCTGCGGCGATTTCGACAACCATCCGTTCCAGTCGAACCATTTCGGCGTCGAACCGCTGGGTGCGGCCATGGGGGCGGAAATCACCGGGGTGCGCTTGCCCGAACTCAGCGACGAAGGGGTGGAAAGCCTCAAGCAGGCGCTGTGGAAGCACAAGATGATCTACCTGCGCGGCCAGCACCTGAGCCACGCAGAGCACGAAGCGTTCGCCGCCCGGCTCGGCCCCTTCGCGGTCGACGCCTATACGCAAGGCGTGCCGGAACACCGCGAGGTGCACCCGATCATCAAGGAAGCCGACGAGGTGACGCCCAGCCTGTTCGGCGGCGGCTGGCATACCGACAGCCCCTTCCTGCCCGAACCGCCCGCGATCACCTTCCTGCGGCAGGTCGAAGGCCCGCCCTACGGCGGCGACACCACCTGGGCCAACTGCGCGCTGGCCTTCCGCCACCTCAGCCAGCCCTACCAGGACATGCTGCGCCCGTTGAAGGTGTGGATGAGCGCGCGCAACAACTTCGCCACGCAGAACATGCTGCGATCGGGCGGAGCGATCCAGTTCGGTGATCCGGCCAAGCACGAACAGGGCATCAAGGGCAGCGTGCACCCGCTGGTGCGCACCCACCCTTATACCGGCGAACCATCGCTCTACATCTGCGACACCTATGCAGCGGGGATCGAGGGCATGACCACGCACGAGGCCAAGCCGCTGATCGACTTCCTTGTCCAGCATACCACCCAGCACGCCTTCACCTGCCGCCTGCGCTGGCAGCCGGGCATGGTCTGCATGTGGGACAATGCCGCCACCATGCACCTTGGCCCGAACGACTACGACGGCTTCCGTCGCGAGATGTACCGCACCACCACGGCGGGCGGAGTGCCGGTCTGACCCATGGCTGGCTGGATTGCCCTGATCCTGGCGCTGGCCGCACTCGGCGGGTTCATTGCCCTGGGGCTGGTGCTGTCCTGGGCGCTGCGCGGGGATTCGGTGCCGGAAACCAACAGCGCGCTGCCTCGCTTCATCCGCCGGTGGATGACCCCGCGGCGCGAGCAGCTGACCTACCGGCGTGACCACAAGGGCCGTTTCCGCAAGATCCGGCGGGGTTGATCCGATTGGGCTGATCGTGTTGCGCTAATCCGGCCAAGAATCCGTTTCCCAAGAATCCCCTTCGGAGTCATTCGCAGCCGTGTTAGTCAGCGCGCCGGGTCGCCCATGATACCTTGGGAGAAACGACCATGCGCAAATATATCCTGATCCTCGGCCCGCTTGCACTGGCTGCCTGTTCCAGCGAACCGGCGGAAGAAGCCGCGCCCGCCGAACCGGCCGCCACCGAAACCGCAGCACCCACCGTGGCCAACGGCACGGCAGCCGGCACCTTCACGGTGACCGCTGCCGACGGCACCGTCAGCACCACCACGACCAATGCCGACTGGACCTATTCGGACATGGCCGCCGATGGTTCGCTGATCGAGGAAGGCACCTGGGCGGTGACCGACGGCAAGACCTGCTTCACGCCCACCACCGAAGGGCGCGAAGCGATGTGCTGGACCGAAAGCGCGCCCGGCCCGGACGGCTCGTTCACCGCCACCAGCGACGGGGGCGAAGTGGTAACGGTCGCGCCGCAGATGGCAGCGGCGGAAGAACCCGCAGCGACCGAGTAAGTCCGCCCGCACAGGTGACAAGGGGCGGCCCTGCGGGGCTGCCCCTTTTCGCAGGGCGGCCACGCGGGCAAAGGGCTTTCCTACAGCCGCAAGCCTTGGCCAGGATCGCGGCGGCTCTTTGAAACCATGCAGATCGGCTATCGTGAACGCGGCCAGATCAGCGCCAGGTGTCAACTTCGTGTTGGACGGTCAACACCCTGAAATCGCCGGAGAATGCGCGATTTCACCGGCCGGGCTGGTGTCAACTTCGTCAACCGGCGAAGAAATTCAGTTCCAGCAGCACGTTGTTGGGATCGGCAGTGAAGATCTGCCGCAGCTGGATCGCTTCCACCAGGTTCTCCTGGTAATCGGCCCCGCGCGCGTCCAGCCGCGCCTTCACTTCCTCGTAGCCTTGCAGCCGCAGCGCCACGTGGTGCAGCGCGCCGGTCAATTCGCCGGGCTGCACCTCGCGATCGTAGGCGCGCGGGCAATCGGTGGAGTTGATGTGGATGATCGCGCGGTTCTCTGCATCGAACATCCACTGGGCGTTCTGCGGGGTCAGCGGCGGCGGCCCGTCGCGGCGTTCGAGGTTGAACAGGTCGGCATACCAGTCGGCGGTTTCGTCCAGCCGATCGGTGATGATGTTGACGTGATCCAGCGCCTCGACCTTCATTGCATTTCCTCTCGCCCTTGCGGCTTGCCTTAGCCCTTGCACCTCTAGCCGAATATTGTATGTGGTGCATACAAATTTCGCATATATGATTCTTTCACAAATATGGAGAGGAAAGACATGGCCGATAATCTGCAACAGGTACTCGACAAGGCAAATGGCGACATCGTCGGCCAGCTGCGCAACAACCAGATCGGTGCCTACGTGTACCCGGTGGTGGCGCCGGAGTTCTCGAACTGGCGTTCGGAACAGTGGGCCTGGCAGCACGGCGCGGTGCTGTTCGACCAGTCGCACCACATGTTCGACCTCTACATCAACGGCCCCGATGCGCTGAAGCTGCTCAGCGACACCATGATCAACTCGCCCGCCGGGTTCGAGGTGAACAAGGCCAAGCAGTACGTCCCCACCACGCCTTATGGCCACGTGATCGGCGACGGCATCATCTTCCGCCTGGCGGAAGAGGAATTCGTCTACGTCGGCCGTGCGCCCGCCGCCAACTGGCTGATGTATCACGCCGAAACCGGCGGCTATAACGTCGAGATGATCAACGATCCGCGCTCGCCCAGCCGCCCGATGGGCAAGCCCGTGCGTCGCATTAGCTGGCGCTTCCAGATCCAGGGCCCGCAGGCCTGGAACGTGATCGAGAAGCTCAACGGCGCTCCGCTCGACAAGCTCAAGTTCTTCAACATGGGCACCATGAAGATCGGCAACAAGACGATCCGCACCCTGCGCCACGGCATGGCCGGTTCGCCGGGCCTGGAAATCTGGGGTCCGTATGACGAGCAGGAATATGTCCGCGAGGCGATTCTCGAAGCGGGCAAGGAATTCGGCCTGATCCCCGTCGGTTCGCGCGCCTATCCGTCGAACACGCTTGAATCGGGCTGGATCCCCTCGCCGCTGCCCGCGATCTACACCGGCGACAAGCTGGCCGACTATCGCAAGTGGCTGGGTGCCGACTCCTACGAAGCCACCGGCTCGATCGGCGGTTCGTTCGTCGGCAAGAGCATCGAGGACTACTACCTCAACCCATGGGAACTGGGTTACGGCCCGTTCGTGAAGTTCGACCACGACTTCCACGGCGCCGATGCGCTGAAGGCCGTTGCCGAGAACAAGGACACCCAGCGCAAGAAGGTGACGCTGGAGTGGAACGCGGACGACATGAAGACCATCACCGGGTCGCTGTTCAACCCGCAGGGTCCGAACTACAAGTTCTTCGACCTGCCGCTGGCGAACTACGGCAACTCGAACTACGACTCGGTTGTCGATGCAGACGGCAACGTCGTCGGCCTGTCGATGTTCACCGGCTACTCGTTCAACGAGAAGAAGGGCCTGTCGCTGGCCACGATCGACCACGAGATCCCGCTCGGCACCGAGCTGCACGTGATCTGGGGCGAAGGTCCGAACACCGCCAAGACCACCGTCGAGCCGCACGAGCCGTTCAACGCCCGCGTGATCGTCTCGCCGGTGCCTTACTCGCAGATGGCGGGTGACACCTACCAGGCCGGCTGGCGCTCGGGCCGCAAGGCCGGCTGATCAACCCGGCTTTGGTGATTGCAGAGGGGGCTGCCGCAAGGTAGCCCCCTTTTTCGTATCGGGAGACTTTTCATGGCCAATTTCGTGCTCGTCCATGGCGCCTGGGGCGGCAGCCACACCTGGGCCCAGGTCCCGGCGCGGCTGGAGGCGGCGGGCCACCAGGTGCTGGTCGCCACCCTGCCCGGCCTCGGTTCGCGGCAGGCCGAACTGCACCCCGGCATCACGCTGAACGACCACGTTAGCGACGTCGAACGCCAGATTGCCGAGGCGGGGTTCGACCGCTTCGTGCTGGCTGGGCATTCCTACGGGGGCATGGTGATCACCACGCTCGCCAGCCGCCTGGGCAAGCGGATCGACGGCATCTGCTACGTCGACGCCTTCCTGCCCGCTGGCGGCGAAAGCCTGTGGGACATCACCGGCGAATACGAGCGCAACTGGTACATCGACACGCAGAAGCACAAGCCGGGCTATGTCGACCCGATCGGCTCGATCGACTTCAAGCTGGTCCCCGGCGTGGTGGGCTATCACCCGCTGCTGACCCTGCTCGAAGCCGCCGAAAGCTCGGGCGACGAAGCGGGCATCCCGAAGAAGAGCTACATCTACGCCACCGACTACCAGCCCACCCCCTTCACCCGCTTTGCGGAGATCGCGAAAGCCGAGGGTTGGGATTACCACGAGACGGCCACCGATCACTTCGTGATGCAGAACGATCCCGACCTGACGACGCGGGTGCTGCTGGGGTTGGCGGACTAGGCTTTCGTGTATCCAATTGTCGCGCCGGAACACGGTTCATCGGCGCGACAGGATCGCGGCCTAGGCGTGGCGGCGGGTCAATCGTGGCCCATGCCGGAGCCCCCCCATGAAAGCTGTCGCCCTCGCCCTTGCCGCCCTGCTGGTGGCCTTGCCCGCTCACGCCCAGATCGGCTCGCCGGGAGGCGACCGGCCATCCGGCGGCAGGCAGGGTGCCGGACCGGATGGCAGCCCCGGAGGCGGCAGGCCGCAACGCCCGCGCGAAGTCCGCCCGCTCGAACGCGAGGACTTCGATGCCGCCGTGACGCAGATGTTCACCCTGGCCGATACCGATCGCAACGGCACGGTCACGCTCGACGAACTGCGCGGCGTGTTCGAACTGCGTCGGCAATCGGTGATCCGCGAACGTTTTGCGCGGATCGACAGTGACCATTCGGGCCAGATCGACGCCGCCGAATTCGTTGCCTGGCAAGATGCGCTGGGCAGCGCCGCCGCCTCGGAACAGGCCATGGCGATGGAGCGCGGGCCGGTGCGCGAAGCGATCGAACCGGAACTGCGCGACGATCCGCGTGGCGGGATGCTGGCCGGGCTGATCGCCCCGCTCGACGCCATGGTGCTGACCAATGCCAACAGCAATTACGACGGCGGCCTTTCGCTGGCCGAGCTGCTTGCTTTCGAGGGGCGGCGGTTCGACAGTGCCGACGCCGATCACGATGGCCGGGTGACGATGAACGAGATGCCCCGGCCTGACGACAACGGCGCCAGGCCCGGCCCCCCGCCCGGCGCGGATCGTTAACGCCGCGCCAACGCCGCTTCGCTCTCCACCATCAGCTTGGCAATAATGTCGGCGGCGGGTTCTTCTTCCTTCACCATGCCCACGATCTGGCCCGCCATCAGGCTGCCGTTCTCGACGTCGCCGTCGATCACCGCGCGGCGCAGGGCTCCGGCCCAGAAGTGCTCGATCTCCAGCTGGGCGGCAAGCATGTCGACCTTGCCTTCATCCAGCATCCGCGCGACTTCGATCTGCTTGGCGGTGAATTCCTCGGTGCCCTTGTTCTTCAGCGCACGCACCGGGATCACCGGCAGGCGCGGATCGACCTGCACCGATGCCACCGCGTCGCGCGCATTGGCGCGGAAGAAAGCCTTCTTGAAATCGGGGTGAGCGATGGACTCGGTGGCGCAGGCGAAACGGGTGCCAAGCTGCACGCCCGAAGCGCCCATCTCCAGGTAGCCTGCGATCATGTCGCCGTTGCCGATGCCGCCCGCGACGAAGACCACGAACTCGTCAGCCAGCGCGGGCAGGAACTCCTGCGCCAGCACCGATGTGGCCACCGGGCCGATATGTCCGCCCGCTTCGCTGCCTTCGATCACCAGCGCATCGGCGCCCGAACGCAGCAGCTTCTTCGCCAGTGCCAGCGTGGGGGCGAAGACCAGCACCTTGGCACCGAAAGCCTTGATCGCCTCGACCGAACCCTTGGGTGGGATGCCGCCTGCCAGCACGACGTGCGAAACGCCGTGCTTCTCGCACACGCCGATCAGGTCGAACAGCATGGGGTGCATGGTGATCAGGTTCACGCCGAAGGGCTTGCTCGTCAGCGCCTTGGTCGCGGCGATCTCGCCGTCGAGCAGTTCGGGTGTCATCGCCCCGCAGGCGATCACCCCGAAGCCGCCGCCATTGCTGATCGCGGCCACCAGGTTGCGTTCGGACACCCAGCTCATCGCGCCGCACAGGATCGCGTGCTCGCTGCCGAGGAAGGCGCGCCCGCGCGCCATCAGCGCATCGGTCTTGGCAAAGGCGCTCAAGCCGCCGCATCCTCGGCGTCGAGGCCATAGGCGGTGTGCAGCACGCGCACGGCCAGTTCGGTCTCGTCCTCGTCGATCAGCACCGATATCTTGATCTCGCTGGTGCTGATCGCGTCGACGTTGATCCCGCGATCAGCCAGCGCCTTGAACATCATCGATGCCACGCCCGCATGGCTGCGCATCCCCACGCCCACGACAGAGATCTTGGCGACCTTGTCGTCGCTGATCATGCGGTAGAAGCCGATCGCCTCCTTGCGTTCTTCCAGCATGGTCTGCGCGCGCAGCAGGTCGGCCTTGGGCACGGTGAAGGTGACGTCGGTGTCGCCCTTGTCCTTGGCGATGTTCTGGATGATCATGTCGACGTTGATGCTGGCATCGGCCAGCGGCAAGAAGATCGCCGCCACCGCGCCCGGCCGGTCAGGCACGCGCGTCAGGGTGATCTTCGCTTCGTTCTTGTCCGCCGCGATGCCGGTGATCAGTTGCCGTTCCATGTCCTGTCCTTCCACTTCTTCATCGCTTACGATCATCGTGCCCGGCAGGCTGTCTGCGGACGGGGCATCATCGTCAATGAACGAGGAGAGCACCTGCACGCGCACCTTCTCCTTCATCGCCAGGCTGACCGAGCGGGTTTGCAGCACCTTCGAACCGACCGAGGCCAGTTCGAGCATTTCCTCGTAGGTCACGTTCTTCAGCTTGCGCGCCTTGGCCACGATGCGCGGGTCCGTGGTGTAGACCCCGTCGACATCGGTGTAGATGTCGCACCGGTCAGCCTTCAGCGCGGCGGCCACGGCCACGGCCGATGTGTCCGAACCGCCACGGCCCAGCGTGGTCACCCGACCAGCGGGCGAAATGCCCTGGAAGCCGGGGATCACCGCGATCTCGCCGGCGGCCATCGCCGCCACCAGTTCGGGTGCGTCGATCTCCTCGATCCGTGCCTTAGCATGGGCATCGTCGGTCTGGATCGGCAATTGCCAGCCCAGCCACGAACGCGCCTTGCAGCCCATCGATTGCAGCGTCAGCGCCAGCAGGCCCGCAGTCACCTGCTCGCCCGATGCCACAACCACGTCATACTCGGCGGGATCGTAGAGCGGGTTGGCTTCACGGCAGAAGTTGACGAGACGATCGGTCTCGCCCGCCATGGCGGAAACCACCACGGCCACCTGGTTGCCGCCGGCGGCCTGCGCGCGCACGATGTTGGCGACGCGGCGGATACGGTCCGTCCCCGCCACCGACGTGCCGCCGAATTTCATCACTATGCGGGCCACGTTGCCCCCTTCATGTGCATGTTGGTCGAATCCTCGCGCGCTGTTAGGGACAGGGCATGGCCAAGGCAACTGTCACAAATGCAACCATCCGCCCCGCAGAGGCGGAACACTTCGGCAAGCTGGCGGCGGACTGGTGGGATCCGCAGGGCTCCAGCGCCATGCTGCACAAGCTGAACCCGGTGCGCCTCGCCTTCCTGCGCGATGCGGTGGACCGGCACTGGCAAGGCGATACCGCCAGCGTGAAGCCACTGGCAGGCAAGACCGCGCTCGACGTAGGCTGCGGCGCGGGCCTGCTGTGCGAACCCATGGCGCGGCTGGGTGCCTTGGTGACGGGCGTGGATGCTGCGGCGGAGAACGCGGCAGCGGCGCAGGCTCATGCCGAAGGCGCGGGGCTGGCGATCGACTACCGCCACGGCGAACTGTCCGCGCTGGGCCTCGGCCAGTTCGACCTGGTCACCAGCATGGAGGTGATCGAACACGTCGAGGACAAGGCGGCCTTCCTGCGCGGCCTCGCCCAACACCTCGCCCCCGGTGGCCTCATGGTCCTCTCCACCCCCAACCGCACGCTCGCCAGCCGCACGCTGCTGATCGGCGCGGCGGAGGGGCTGGGCATGGTGCCGCGCGGAACGCACCACTGGGAGGACTTCGTCACTCCCGACGAACTGCGCGAGCTGCTGGCGGAAGGAGGGCTGGCCATGGGCGAACCCAAGGGCATTGCCTGGTCTGTAGGCAAGGGCCTGCACCTGTCGGGGGATATGAGCCTCAACTACATCGTGACCGCCACCCAAGCCTAGTCGTCGGCGCACCACCCGGTCATTACGTTGTCGAGATTGGTGAATGTGACAGCCCGTTCGGGATTGTCGCTGAATACTCCGTCGACACCGACACGCACCAGAGAGCGGTAGAGCTTGTTGTCGCAACCCTCGTCACTCGGTGTGCGTGGTCGCCACCAGCGTTGCGGTAAGAAGGCGTTTTCTCGACGCGCAGTCCACGCGTGCACAAGCAAGCCAGCGGCCTGGGCTGCTTCTGTTAGACCAGTCGAGCTTGCCCGCAATTCGCCATCGCGTTCGTCAGACGCCAGGAGCAAGCGGATATCCACCCCTACCGCATCCGCGTACTCAGCCAGGTCCGCCAGCCCCTGCGGCGTGATCATGTCCGCATAGAGCCAGTCGCGGCGGTCTGCCGGACCACCCTCGGCACTGATCAGCTGCACCAGCCGCAAGTCGGTCACGCCGTTCAGGCGTTGCAGCACGTCCATCTCGAAGCTCTGGATGAACACCGGCGCGTCCTCGCCCGTGTAGCCTGCCGCGTTCAGTTGTTCGACCAAGGTCTCTGCCGTGTCTTGGCCGATCCCGGCGAAGTAGTGCGGGTGCTTGAGTTCGGGATAGAGCCCGATCCTGCGCCCCGTCTCGGCCTCCCTGGCGCGGACCAGCGCGATGATCTCCTCCAGCGTCGGCACCTGATACAGGCCATCGTAGGCGGTGTTCTGCGGCCGCAACTCCGGCAGGCGTTCGCGGGCGCGCAGGGTGCGCAGTTCGGCAAGGGTGAAGTCCTCGGTGAACCAGCCGGTCACCTCCACTCCGTCGATCGTGCGGGTGGTGAGGCGGCTGGCGAACTCGGGATGCTGGGCAACGTCGGTGGTGCCGCCGATCTCGTTCTCGTGCCGTGCCACCAGCACCCCGTCGCGGGTGGGGACGAGGTCCGGTTCGATGTAGTCCGCACCTTGGTCGATCGCCAGTTCGTAAGCCGCCAGCGTATGCTCGGGCCGCTCGCCCGAAGCGCCGCGATGGGCGATGATCAGCATGTGCTCTCCCTCCTGCGCCGCAGTCGGAACGGCTATGGCCAGCGCCAGCAGGGCGATCAGCCACTTCACTTGAGCGCTGCCGTCCATTCGTCGGGCTTGAAGCCCACCAGCAGGCCACCGGGATGCTCCACCACCGGGCGCTTGATCGTGCTGGGGTTGGCCACCATCAGCCTGACCGCCATGGCCGGATCACCCGCCTGCGCCTTCTCCGCATCGGATAGCTTGCGGAAGGTGGTGCCGCGGGTGTTGAGCACCGTGTCCAGACCCGCCTGCTCCACCCAGCCGGCCACCTTCGCAGTGTCCGCGCCTTCCTTCTTGTAGTCGTGGAACTGGTAGGCCAGCCCCTGCGCATCCAGCCATGTACGGGCCTTCTTCACGGTGTCGCAGTTGGGGATGCCGTAGAGCTGGATGGTCATGCTGCCTCGATCCAAGGTGTTACAGGTGTGACAGTGTCCTAGAGCGAAAATCGCAAGGGGCAAATGGACGCGCCGATATGGCCGATCGGCTGTCACAGCGCCGATGCTGTAGGAAAGCGCTCAGTCGCTGGCGGTGAAGCGATGCACGCGTGGCTCGTTGCAGCCGAACAGGGTATATTCGGCATACCAGAGGTTGCGCCCGTCGCGCTGCGCCACGCGGTGTTCGGCCACCTTGCCCCAGTCCCGCGCCGATGCTTCGTCGGCCCATTCGGACAGGGCGATCACTTCGCCATCGTCGGAGACATAGCCCTTGAACGAAAGGAAGCCCGGCTGCTGGCGCGCGAGTGCTTCCATTGCCTGCGCCTGTGCTTCGTAGGCGGCCTGGTCGATGTCGGCGCGTTTGCGGTTGCGGAAGACGACGAGGTACATGGGCAGTTCTCCTATCCCAGGTGCGCGTCGGCAATGGCCACGGCCAGGGCATCCGCCGCATCGGCCCCGGCCACCTTCACGCCGGGCAGCAGCACCTTGAGCATGGCCTG
>JAGREI010000193.1 GCA_020446625.1 Erythrobacter sp. | reverse complement strand
ACATCGCGCCATGGGCTTCCATGTCGCGGATCACGTCGGCATGGACCTCCTCGCGGCTCATCATCCGGGCGCCATAGCCGAAGGTGGTGCGCAGAAGCTCTGCTTCCTTCTCCAGCTTGGGCATCTGGCTCGCCTGGTGGGCAATGTAGAAATGCCCCCCGTCCTGCGGGTCGCAGGGGATTTCGGCGATCAGGCCGCGGAACAAGTCGAAGGCCTCGACGATCTCGGCATGCATCCGCTTGGCGGTGTCGAGCCCCCAGCGGTCGATCCACTGGCTGCGCTTCAGCCGGCCCGACGAGATCTGCGCCTGCCCGCCATTGCGGGTGGAGCAGCCGAAGGAGGTGCCGTGCGCTTCCAGCACATGCGCCTTGATGCCGTGGTTGCGCGCCAGGTGAATGGCGGTGGACAGGCCGGTATAGCCCGATCCGATCACCGCGACATCGACATCGATGTCGGCGACGACCGGGCCGTCATCCTCCGGCGGATCGCCGGCGGTGCCAATCCAGTACGTCGGTGCATAGTCACCGCCGCGACCGATGGTCTTGGCCTTCAGGGGGTCGTAGAGGGCGTCATAAGCCTTCGCCCCGGGGCGGGATTTGATTTCTTGCATGGCAAAAACTCACGCAGAAGATTGATTGAGAGGGTTTGGGCCGGGGTTTAGGCCGCTACCGGCGGTCGCTGTTTCCGGATCGCCTGTTTTTCGACGATCTTGCCGTCACGGATGCGGAACAGGTCGACGCCCTGCACCTCGATCCGCGTGCCGTCCGGGTTGGTGGCCTTGAAGGTCCATTGCGACACGCCCCGGCTGCCGTCTTCGGAGATGAAATGTTCATGGTCGGCCCATTGCACGTCCGGCATGGCGGTCCAGACCCCTTGGAAGGCCTTGGCGATAGCCTCGCGGCCTTCCACCTTGTTGCCGTATGCGTGGTCGCCGGCCACTGTGAAGAAGACGCAATCCTCCGCGAAATGGGTCATGACGTCTTCGATGGCATGGCGGTTGAAGGCGTCGAAGGTGGCCTTGAGGTCGTCGGCGGTCAGTGTCTTAGACATTTTCAGTCCTTTCTAGCGTTCATGCATTCGGGTAGGGAACGATCAGCGTCGGGATGCGCGACCGGCGCAGCACCCGCAGGGCGATGGTCCCCAGGAAAGTGTGGCTCAGCCCGTGTTCGTGGCTGCCCATCAGGATCATATCGGCGCCGATGGCGACGGAATGGCTCAGGATGACATCGGCCGGTGCGCCTTCGATCACCTCGACGGCCGCCACCCGATCGCGCAGATGCGCGGCTTCGCCACCAGCTTCTGCCCAGAAATCGTGCTGCCGTTCGGCCAGCAGCTCCTGGGCCATTTCAAGCCGCCGGGTGGTGGCCAGGGCGAGCTGCGTCGGATCGGTGACGTAGCTCTGCAGGGTGAGCCGCGCCTCGGTCGAGATCGGTTCGAGCGCGTGGACCACATGCAGCTTTCCGTTCACCGCCTCGGCCAGGCGCACCGCATAGCGCAGGGCATAGATGGCACGTTCGTTCAGGTCGGTCGCGTAGAGCAACGTCTTGACGGGGTTGATCGATCTCATCGATGACCTCTCTTAGTAGCCGAGCGCACGAGGCAGCCACAGCGCGATCTCGGGGAAGACGGCGATCAGGAACACGGCGCAGACGCTGGCGACGGCGAAGGGCAGTGCCCGCAGGCTGATGCGTTCGATGGTGACGCCCGAGATGCCCGAGGCGATGAACAGGTTCTCGCCGAGCGGCGGGGTCTGAAAGCCGACCGACAGGGTGCAGATCATGACCACGCCGAAATGGATCGGGTCGATCCCCATCATGTAGGCCACAGGCAACATCACAGGCACCAAGATCATGATCGCGGCCAGCGTTTCCATGAACATGCCCACGATCAGCAGCAGACCAATCACCATCGCCCAGATCAGGTAGAGGTTGTCGGTCAGCGACAGGATACCGCCCGCGATCATGCCCGGCACGTTGTTTTCGACCAGGATGCGGCCGAAGACGGTGGCGGCGAACAGCACCAGCAGAACACGTCCCGCCAGCCAGGTTGTGGTTTCAAGCGCAGTGACAACCATCCGCAGATCGAGTTCGCGATAGATCACGGCGCCGACGAAGAGCGTGTAGAAGATCGCCACGATGGCGGCCTCGGTCGGGGTGAACATGCCGGTATAGATGCCGCCCAGGATGACCAGCGGGGCGAGCAGCGCCCAGAAGCCACGGTAGCTGGCGCACATTACCTCGCGCAGTGAAAACGGATGGTCGGAGCCGTGGAAGCCGTTGATGCGGCAGCGGATGTAGTTCATGATCAGCAGCCCGCCCGCCATCACCACACCGGGCAGGAAGCCGGCGATGAACATCTTCGAGATCGAGACGGACTGGAAAGTGCCGTGGGCCTCGACCGCTTCGGGGGGGGGGCAACAGGCCCATGGCCGAGATGCCGAAGATGACCATCGGGATAGAGGGCGGGATGATGATGCCCAGCCCGCCGGCCGCTGCGGTGACCGAGGCCGCATAGCCGCGCCCATAGCCTTGCCGCGCCATGGCGGGGATCATCAGCATGCCCACGGCCGCCGTTGTCGCCGGGCCCGAGCCCGAGATCGCCCCGAAGAACAGGCAGGCCACGATGGTTGCCGCCGACAGCCCGCCGGTGAACGAACCGGCCATCGTTTCGGCGACGCCGATCAGCCGCCGCGACAGGCCCGCGGCTTCCATCAGCGCCCCGGCCAGGATGAAGCTCGGCAGCGCCATCAGCGGGAACGATCCCACCGAGGACCAGGCCATCTGCACCATCTTGATGGGATTGTCGCCCAGGTAGAACATCGCGAACAGCGCCGCGACACCCAAGGCCACGGTAATCGGCGCCCCAAGGACCATCAGCCCGAAAAAGGTGCCGAACAGGATCTCGATAAGCAGATTGTCCATCAGTGCTTTCCTTTCACGCGCTCATGCGCGTCGGCTTCTTCGGCAGCGAGGGCGATCATGTCCTCGACCTCGACCTTGTCGGGGTCGCTGGGATCGATGCCACGGACCAGCTTGAGGTAGTTCACCTGCAG
>JAGREI010000192.1 GCA_020446625.1 Erythrobacter sp. | reverse complement strand
TCGATGGGGTTGTCGGCATGTTCGCCGCCGTTGACGATGTTCATCATCGGCACCGGCAGGACATGCGCCGAAACCCCGCCGACATAGGCCCACAGCGGCAAGCCGCGCGCGTTCGCCGCCGCCTTGGCCGCCGCCATCGACACGCCGAGGATGGCGTTGGCACCCAGGTGGGCCTTGTTCGGCGTGCCGTCCAGTTCGATCAGGGCCAGATCGAGATCGCGCTGGTCTTCTGCATCGAGGCCGATCAGGTGGTCCGAGATCTCGCCGTTCACTGCCGCCACGGCCTTCAGCACGCCCTTGCCGAGATAGCGCGCCTTGTCGCCATCGCGCAGTTCCACCGCCTCGTGCGCGCCGGTGGAGGCGCCCGAAGGCACCGCCGCGCGGCCGAAACTGCCGTCTTCCAGCAGCACGTCGACTTCGACCGTGGGATTGCCGCGCGAATCGAGCACTTCGCGGCCGTGGATATCGATGATGGCAGTCATGGTCTGGGCTCCTGCTGGATCGTTTGCGCGCCTCCTATCCCCCGGAACTTCGCACTGCAACATGCGTTGCCAAGTTGAATAGGTATACTTGAACTTGGGTGTATTGCCCCCATAATACGATTTTGAGGGACAACCCCGCGAACTGCCGAAGGAATACGACATGGCCGCCAGGAAATCCGCCAGCACCACCACCGCCCCGGAAGAAGCCACCGAAGCTGCCGAAGCCGCCGCTTCGAGCAATACCGCAGAGGCACGCTCGCGCTTCAACGCCGCGCTGGAAGAAGCCAAGGCCGGTGCCGTCGCCCTGGGCGACGAAGCGCGCCAGCGCGCCAGCCAGTATCGCGACGAGGCCCGCGCCCGCAGCGAGGACTGGGCGAGCGATGCCCGCACCCGCGCCGGTGAACTGGCCGTTGAAGGCAAGAGCAAGGCCAGCGAGGCACTGTCCGGCCTCAGCCGCGTGATCGACGAGAATGCCGGCGCCATCGATGAACGGCTGGGCGAACGCTACGGCGAATATGCCCGCTCCGCCTCGCGCGCCTTGCAGGAAAACGCCCGCAAGCTGGACGAGAAGAGCTTCGAGGAACTGGCTGAGGATTCGCGCGCAGCGATCCGCAAGAGCCCGGCCATGGCCGTGGGCCTGGCGGCGCTGGTCGGCTTCATGTTCGCCCGCCTGTTCCGCTGATCGCAGGTGGAGGGACGGGGCAACCTCCAATCCGACGATGCACTGGCTGATCCGCTGACGCCAGCGGACCAGCCCGATGAAACGCGCTCGATTGCCGACGATATCGGCACCCTGATCGAGGACGCGCGGACCTATCTCGACGCCGAGCTGTCGTACCAGAAATCGCGTGCGGGCTTCGTTGCCGACCGGCTGAAGCGCACCTTGGCCATGGGTGCGCTGGCGGCCTGCATCTTGGTGTTCGCGCTGTTCGGGCTGATCTTCGGCCTGATCCTCGCGCTCACCCCCTTGCTCACCGCCTGGGGCGCGACCGCCGTGGTGGTGCTGGCCATGCTGATTGTCGCCTGGCTGCTGCTGCGCAAGGCGGGCGCGGCCTGGAACCAGATGCTTGCGGCGATGAAGGACAATTCCGAGGAGCGCGACGATGGCTGACATCGAACGCCAGTTCCACGAAGACCGGATGCTGCGCGACGCCGCGCGGCAGCTGCTGACCAACGGCATCGACCGGCTGCGCGGCGAGGGCGAAGCCCCTGCCCTGCCCGCCCGCGCACTGGGTGAGGCAAAGGACGGAACGGCCCAGCTGCTGGATGGCGCGGTCGGCTTCACGCGCGCACACAAAGCTGGGCTGGGCGCCGGGCTGGCCGTGGGCCTTGCCGCCGCAGTCGGCTGGATCTTTCGTGACCGGGTTGCCGATGCCGTTCATGCCCTGTCGAGCCAGCCTGCCCTAGACGATACCGACGACGACCAACCCTGATTCCGGAGCTTTCCCATGTCCGACACCAAGCGTGAAGAGATCAAGTCCCGCATTGCCGCTGCCCAGGCGCGCGAAGCGGCACTGGCAGAGCGCACCCCCGGCGAACGCGCCGTGGCGGCGGCATCGGAAGCGGGCGAGGCATTCACCGGCTTCGTGCGCAAGCACCCGCTGGCCGCGGCCGCGGGCGGCGTAGTGGTGGGCGTGCTGATCGCCAGCATGTTCAAGGGCCCGCGCCGCGCTGCCGTGCGCGGCGGCACCAAGGCCATCGGCCTGGCCACGCTGGGCGCCGAAGCCGCCAGCGCCTTTGCCAGCGAACTGTTCGACGATGCCAAGGTGGTGGCGCGCGATGCCGCCCGCGCCGGGGCCGAAAAGGCCGAGGACCTGGGCGATGCCGTCAGCGACGGCGCCCGCGCCGCGCGCCGCGAGGTCGGCTATCGCGCCAGCCGCACCGCCGACATTGCCCGCATCGCCAGCCGCGAAACCGGCAAGCGCATCGCCCGCGCCATTGCCCGGCGCGGCTGAGGCCCCGAAGCCCCTTTCGGCAGCCCCTCACCCCTTGCACCGGCGGGACAATCGCCTAGAGGCGGGAGACTCTCCTCCCCTCTCCTGACGAAAGGCCCTCTCCATGCCTCAATCTCAGCTGCTCCACCTGGTAATGGGTGGCCGCGTGACCAATCCGCAGACCGTGGAATTCCAGGATCTGAAGGATATCCACGTGGTTGGCTTCTACGCCAGCTATGCCGAAGCCGAGGAAGCCTGGCGCGCCTGGGCGCAGCGCACCGTTGACGATGCGGAGATGAAGTACGTGATCGTCCACCTGCACAAGCTGCTGGAGCCCAGCCTGCCCGGCGCCTGATTTCATCACCGCGCGAAACGCTGTATAGGGTGACGCATGTCAGCCTATGTGATCCGCCGCTATCATCCGGGTGACGAGCTTGCCCTCGCCCGGATCATGCGCGCGGCGATCGAAGGCATCGGCCCGCGTGGTTATTCCCCGCAACAGGTGATCGCCTGGGCCGGGCGTACGCATTCGGCACAACGCTATATCGAACGCGCCGGCCAGGGTGACAGCGTGATCCTGGCGCTGGATGAAAGCGGCGAACCCGTCGCCTATTCACTGGTCGAGCCAGATGGCCATGTCGACCACCTCTATTGCGATCCCGCCCATGCCGGGAACGGCCTGGGCAAACGGCTGCTGGCAGAAATTGACGTGATCGCGCGCGAACTGCGCCTGCCGCGCCTCTACACCGAGGCGAGCGAACTTGCCCGGCCGGTGTTCGAACGGTGCGGCTACGCGGTGCTGGAACGGCGCGACTTCGCCATCGACGGCGTGCCGATCCACAATTACGCGATGAAAAAGCCGATGGCGCGGCAGGAGCAGGCCGTCACGGCCAGCCCTGCAACGATCAGATGAACTCGATCTTGTCGACCAGGTAAAACTTTTCGCCCGCAGGCACGGTCACTTCCACCTCGTCACCGGTGCTCTTGCCGATCAGGGCGCGCGCCAGCGGGCTTTCGTAGGAAATGCGGCCCACCTTGGCATCGGCCTCGGCCATACCCACGATCTGGTACTTCAGCGGCTTGTCGTTCTCGTCGAGCACGGTCACGGTCGCGCCGAACACCACCCGGTCGCCCGACAGCGTGGCGGGATCGATGATCTGCGCGCGGCTGACGCGGTCTTCCAGGTCAGCGATCTGCGCTTCCACCTGGCCCTGGCGTTCCTTGGCGGCGTGATATTCGGCGTTTTCGGACAAGTCGCCGTGGGCGCGCGCTTCCTCGATCGCGTCAACGATCCTGGGGCGCTCATCCCGCAATGCCTTGAGATCGGCGGTCAGCTTCTCGTAGCCTTCCGCCAGCATCGGCACTTTCTGCATCGTATTCCCTGTCTTTCTCTGCGTTCCCGTCAAAGCCACCCTGCCCCGCCCCGTGGGCGGCCCGGAAGGATCGGAATGCGGGAGGAAGTGTGTCTAGCTTTCAGTCATAATAGTCTTGCAAGGACCGCACTTCAAGTTCGCTCGTATTGACGGTGGCGATGGCAAGTGCAGCGGCAGCCGAAGCAGCGGCAGTCGTGTAGTAGGGCACCTTGGCTTCAAGCGCGCTGGCGCGGATCGACTGGCTGTCCTTGTGGCTCTGCCAGCCTTCGGTGGTGTTGAACACCAGCGCGATTTCGCCGTCGACGATCATGTCGACGATATGGCGACGGCCTTCGGCCACCTTGTTCACCCGTTCGACCGGCAGGCCCTGCTCGGCCAGGTAGGTCTGCGTGCCGCCGGTGGCCACGATCTTGAAGCCAAGGTCGACCAGCTGCCTGACCGGGCCGACGATGTGCGGCTTGTCGCTGTCCTTCACCGAGACGAACACCGTGCCGCCGGTGGGCAGGCGCGTGCCTTCGCCCAGCTGCGACTTGATGTAGGCGGTCGCAAAATCGCGATCGATGCCCATCACTTCGCCGGTGCTCTTCATTTCCGGAGTCAGCACGGGGTCGCTGCCGGGGAAGCGGGCGAAGGGGAAGACGGCTTCCTTCACCGCGATATAGTCCATCTCGCGGCGGATCTTCGGCAGGTCGGCCAGCTTTTCGCCCGCCATCACGCGGCTGGCGATCTTGGCGACCTGGCTGCCGGTGGCCTTGGCGACGAACGGCACGGTGCGGCTGGCGCGCGGGTTCACCTCGATCAGGTAGACCTCGCCGTCCTTCACCGCGAACTGCACGTTCATCAGCCCGCGCACGCCCAGCGCCGTGGCCAGCGCATCGGCCTGGCGTTCCATCTCGGCCACGATATCGGCGGGCAGGCTGTAGGGCGGCAAGGTGCAGGCGCTGTCGCCCGAGTGGACGCCGGCTTCCTCGATGTGCTGCATCACGCCGGCCACCACCACCTGCTCGCCATCGCACAGCGCGTCGACGTCGCATTCGATGGCGTCGCGCAGGTACTGATCGACAAGAACCGGTGAATCGCCAGATACTTCGACGGCGGTGTTGATGTAGTTTTCCAGCTGCGCGTCAGAATCCACGATCTCCATCGCGCGGCCACCCAGCACATAGCTGGGGCGCAGCAGCACCGGGTAACCGATGCGGTGCGCCACGGCGAGCGCCTCCTCATGGCTGTAGGCGATGCCGTTGTCGGGCTGCTTGAGGCCCAGCTTGTTGACCAGCTTGGCGAAGCGTTCGCGGTCTTCGGCCAGATCGATGGCATCCGGGCTGGTGCCGAGGATCGGAATACCCGCCTCCTCCAGCGCCTGAGCCAGCTTGAGCGGAGTCTGCCCGCCGAACTGCACGATCACGCCCTTCAGCTTGCCCTTCGACTGTTCGACGCGGAGGATTTCCAGCACGTCTTCCGCCGTCAGCGGCTCGAAATACAGGCGATCCGAGGTGTCGTAGTCGG
>JAGREI010000191.1 GCA_020446625.1 Erythrobacter sp. | reverse complement strand
AAGCCGTCGATCACGCGGTGGAACGGCACGCCATTGTAGAACCCGTTGCGGGTTAGCGTCTTGATCCGTTCGACGTGGTTGGGTGCCCATTCGGGCACCAGCCGGATCGCCACCCGCTCTCCGGTCGACAGGTCAAGCAGGAGGATGTTCTCAGGATCATCCTCCATGTTGAAATCGACCGAGATCGGCATCTGGCGCGCGGTCACGTTGGTGGCGTCGGCGTTTTCCACCGCGGGCGACAGCGCCATGTCCTGCGCCATGGCAGGAAGCGCGGTGAGGGAAAGTGCAGCGGCGAAGGCCGTCATCGCGATGTGGCGGATCATGGTCCAGTCCAGTGGTGAATGGTGATGCTTGGTGGCGGCTCTATCGGCTGGGGGCTGACAGTTCAATGAACATGTTGCCAGCTACAACTCGCCGCGTTGGCCCAGTTCGGCCACCCGCGCCACCACCGCCTGGCGCACGGGGGCGCTGACGAAGGGCGTGATGTCGCCGCCGTAGAGGGCGATTTCCTTCACCAGCTTGCTGGCGATGGGTTGCAGCGAGATGTCGGCCATCAGGAACACCGTCTCGATGGAGGCATCGAGTTGCTGGTTCATCCCCGCCATCTGGTATTCGTATTCGAAGTCCGCCACGGCGCGCAGGCCCCGGATGATGATGCCCGCGCCGACATGCCTGGCGAATTTCATCAGCAGGGCATCGAACCCGCGAATCTCGACATTGTTGAGGCCCAGCCGGGCAATCTCGCCCTTCATCATGGCCATGCGTTCGTCGGTGGTGAACATGGCGGTCTTGCTGGGATTGGTGGTGACGCCCACGATCAGCCGATCCACCAGCTTGGCCCCGCGCCGGATAATGTCGGCGTGGCCCAAGGTGCATGGGTCAAAGGTGCCGGGGTAGAGGCCGATGCGTTCAGTCATTAGCTTCCTCCGGCCGCCAAACATGAAGGCCATCAATCACATGGTCCACGTCGTAAACAACCCCTCTAAGGTCACTGCCTCCATTGGAGACCAACAGGAACTGCTCAGATTCCTTCACCATTTCCCCATGCGGAACTTGTCTTTCAAAACCGGCGGCGAGAAGTTGCTCCGTCCAGAGCTCGTCGCACTCTCTTGACACCATGTATTGCGCCGTAACCATCATGCCACCTTCGTGATTGTCCTGCTGTTGCGCCCACCGCAATCGAGCACAATCTGGGACGACTCCAACACGCGCAATCTCCGCTGCCACTTCTGCGGTGGGTTGCGGGAGCTCTTCACCGCATCCTGCAAGCAACGCGAAAACTGCAAGCAGGACGGTGCGCTTCACCTATCCCGCTCCACGATAAACCGCGCCAAGGCTCGCAGCAGGTCCGCCTCCGTGCCGTGGCTGGCCAGATGCCCGATGGCCTGTTCGGACAGCGCCTGCGCCTGTGCGCGGGCGGCTTCGGCGCCCATCAGCGAAACGAAAGTCGCCTTGCCCTGCCCGGCATCCTTGCGCAGCGCCTTGCCCGCCAGTTCCTCGTCGCCTTCCTCGTCGAGCAGGTCGTCGGCGATCTGGAACGCGAGGCCGATGTCGCGGGCATAGGCGCGCAGGTGCGCCCTGCCCTCCGGCGGCACCTTGGCGAGGATCGCGCCCATTTCCACCGCCGCGCAGAGCAGCGCGCCGGTCTTCAATTGCTGCAAGCGGGTGACGCCGTGCAGGTCGAACGCCTCGCTTTCGGCGGCGATATCCATCATCTGCCCGCCCGCCATGCCGTTGTGGCCGCTCGCCACGGCCAGCGCGTGGACCAACTCGGCGCGTATGAAGGGATCGTTGCTGACGTGGGTGCCGCCCAGCACCTCGAAGGCCAGCGCGTGCAGCGAATCGCCTGCCAGCACGGCGGTCGCCTCGTCA
>JAGREI010000013.1 GCA_020446625.1 Erythrobacter sp. | reverse complement strand
TGATCATGGTGTTGTTGAAGCTGGCGTTGACGTGGGCAACACCGCTCGAAATGTTCTTCTTGTCACGACGCCGGATCCGGCCAGGTTCGCGTGCCATCTGTTATGTTCCTCGTATCTACAGAAGGAAAAGCTGCGGGGACTAACCCTGCGCTTACTTCTTCTTGCCGGCGATCGGCTTGGCCTTGCCCTTGCGGGTGCGGGCNNTGCGGGCATTGGTGTGGGTGCGCTGACCGCGGACCGGCAGGCCCTTGCGGTGACGCAGGCCGCGATAGCAGGCCAGGTCCATCAGGCGCTTGATGTTCATCGCGGTGTCGCGACGAAGATCGCCTTCCACGGTGTAGTCCGCGTCGATCGTTTCGCGAATCTGGAGGACTTCGGCGTCCGACAGATCCTGCACCCGGCGCGAGTGATCGATACCGAGCTTGTCAGCGATCGCCTTCGCGGTGGTGGGACCGATACCGTGAATGTAGGTGAGCGCGATGATAACGCGCTTGTTGGTGGGGATATTCACCCCGGCAATACGAGCCACTTAATTCTCCATGCTCCACAGGAACTTTGCACTGGCCGCGAACGGCTGGCTGTTCCTATCTCAACGCCAAATTATCCGCCTGACCGGTTCCGAAAGGTCAGCAGGAAGGCGTGCCGTGGGCTGCCGCCTGCTGGTTGCGATCGTTACGATTGGACGAATAGGCTGCGCAGATAGGGTGATTCCCCCCATCCGTCAACAGGCGAAAGCGAGCAAACGGCAAAACCGCTGCTCGCGGGAACTGTGTGTTCCGATGAGGCGCTTATAACCTGCCCAGGCGGTCTAGTCAAAACCCCTCATTCGGGGCTGTCCACCGGGCCACCAAGGCGCCCGACCAGCCCGCCGAGGAACTCTGCCTGAACACCGTCGACTACCGTGGCGAAGGCCGCCGGGTCGAAACTGGCCTGCCCGCCGGTGATATAGTCCCAGGTTATCCGCGTGCGCCCCTCGCCCGCTTGCTCCAGCGTGACGGTGAGCGTGCCCGTCAACCCTTCGGCCTGCAACGGCCCCAGCGATCCGGCCATCCGCAGCACCCGGCCCGGCATCACCGTGACCATGCGCATGTGCTCGACCGATCCGGCGGGAAAGCCATCGGCGGCGGGTATGGTTTCGCAGAAGCAGCCGCCTGCCTCGGCATCCAGCCGCAGGTTGGCCGAGTCGCCCGACCAGGTATGGCTCCACCAGTTCTCGGGATGCACCAGTTCGGCCCAGACCGCGTGCCGGTCTGCTGCCACCACGGCCACGTTGCGCGTGGCAAAGCCGCCGTGCGAGGAATCGATCACTTCGGCAGCGGCAGTCGTGGCCAGCAGCGTGGGAACTGCGGCAATCAGCAAGGCAATGCGTTTCATGATCCCTCCCGGTTACCCGGCGGGGATAGCGCGCGGATCAGGCTGAGGCCAAGACCTTCTCGATCGCCGCCGTCACGTCCTCGATCGGGGCCATGCCGTCCACCCGCTGGACGATGCCGCGCGCTTCGTAGAACGGCAGGATCGGCGCGGTCTTGGCGCGGTATTCGGCCATGCGCGTGCGCACGGTTTCGGCGTTGTCGTCAGGACGACGCTTGAACTCGGTGCCGCCGCACTTGTCGCACACGCCGTCAACGGCGGGCTGCTTGTGGCGGTCGTGATAGCCCTCGCCGCAGCTGGCGCAGGTGTAGCGCCCCTCGACCCGGTCAACCAGCGCCTCTTCGTCCACCATCAGCTCGATCACGAAATCGAGCGCGCGGTCGTGCTTGGCCAGGATCGCGTCGAGCGACATGGCCTGCGCCTCGGTGCGCGGATAGCCGTCGAAGATCGCGCCGACATCGGCGCCCATGGCGGCCAGTTCGTCGTCGATCAGCGCCGAGACGATGGCGTCGGACACCAGTTCGCCGCGTTCCATCACCGCCTTGGCTTCAAGCCCGACGGGGGTCTGCGCCTTCACCGCTGCACGCAGCATGTCGCCGGTGGAAAGCTGGCGCATCCCGTGATGCTCCACCAGCAGGCCCGCCTGCGTTCCCTTGCCCGCGCCCGGAGGCCCCAGAAGGATGATATTCATGGCTTAAGCGAGTCCCCTGCCCAATCGAGCTCTTGTGGTGCGCCTAGCGCATCCGGCCCTTCAGTTTCGCCTTCTTGATAAGGTCACCGTACTGGTGCGCCAACAGGTGCGACTGGATCTGGCTGATGGTATCCACGGTCACGTTGACCACGATCAGCAGGCTGGTGCCGCCCAGGAACAGCGGCAGGCCGCTTTGCGCAATGCCCCATTCGGGAATCACGCAGACCACGGTGAGGTACAGCGCGCCGATCACGGTGATGCGGGTCAGCACATAGTCGAGATAGTCGGCGGTGCGCTTGCCCGGACGGATGCCGGGGATGAAGCCGCCCTGCTTCTTCAGGTTCTCTGCCGTGTCTTCCGGGTTGAACACCACGGCGGTGTAGAAGAAGCAGAAGAAGATGATGCCCGCGGCATAGAGCAGCGTGTAGAGCGGCTGGCCATGCGCGAGGTATTGCAGCACCGTCTGCAACACCTGCCCGGTGGTGGTGGTCTGGTCGATCGAACTGCCAGCGAACTGGGTGATCGTCAGCGGCAGCAGCAGCAGCGAGCTGGCGAAGATCGGCGGGATCACGCCGGCGGTGTTGAGCTTCAGCGGCAAGTGCGAACGATCGGCCTGCATCCCGCCCTTCTGCATGGCGCGCTTGGGATACTGGATCAACAGGCGCCGCTGGGCGCGTTCGAAGAAGCAGATGCCCAGGATCAGCACCACGGCCACCACCAGGAAGGTGCCGATCACCACGCCGCTGATCGAGCCGGTGCGACCGCCTTCGAACAGGTTAGCGGTGAAGGTGGGGAACTGCGCCACGATGCCCGACATAATGATCAGCGAAACGCCGTTGCCGATGCCGCGGCTGGTGATCTGTTCACCCAGCCACAGCAGGAACATGGTGCCGCCGGTCACGTTGATGATGGTGCCGACGTAGAACAGCGTGCTGGGATCGATGGCGATCGCCTGGGCATCGGCGTTCTTGGCCACCATGAAGCCCTGGATCACGCACAGCAGCACGGTGCCGTAACGGGTATACTGGTTCAGCTTCTTGCGCCCGGCCTCGCCTTCCTTCTTCAGCGCCATCAGCGCGGGATGGAGCGAAGCGGCCAGCTGCACCACGATCGACGCGGTAATGTAGGGCATGATGCCCACCGCGATCAGGCTCATGCGCTCCAGCGCACCACCCGAGAACATGTTGAACAGGTCGAGGATGCCGCCGCTGGTGCGGTCGTTGAACGCCTGCAAGGCCGTGGGGTCGATCCCCGGCAGCGGCACGAAGCTGAGGAAGCGGAACACGATCAGCGCACCGATGGTGAACCAGATACGCTGCTTGAGTTCGGTCGCCTTGCTGAAGTTGGAAAAGCTCAGCGTGGAGGCAAGATTATCGGCGCGGGATGCCATGAACGGTCTTTCAAATCCTGGTCAGGCGCCGGACCCTCCCGGCTTGAGGAGAGCTAGATAGGGACGCGCAGGCCCGATGTCGAACCCGCGCGTTCCCTTTTATTCAATCAACCGACCTTCTTGGCCTTGTTGGCCTCGCGGCGAGCCTGCTTCTTTTCGGCTTCCGGCGGACCCAGGTCGATCACTTCGACCTTGCCGCCAGCCTTTTCCACTGCCGCCACGGCGCCCTTCGAGGCACCGGCAACGAGGAAGTGGAGCTTGGCGGTGAGTTCGCCCTTGCCCAGCAGGCGCACGCCGTCCTTGCCACCGCGAGCAACGCCAGCAGCCTTCAGCGCGGCGTGATCTACGGTGCCCTTGGCATCCAACTTGCCGGCGTCGACCAGCTTCTGGATCATGCCCAGGTTCACTTCGGCATAGTCCTTGGCGAAGGGATTGTTGAAGCCACGCTTCGGCAGGCGCATGTGCAACGGCATCTGGCCGCCTTCGAAGCCCTTGATGGCCACGCCCGAACGGCTCTTCTGGCCCTTCTGGCCGCGGCCCGAGGTCTTGCCCTTGCCCGAGCCGATGCCGCGACCAACGCGGATACGGTTCTTGCGGGCGCCCTGGTTGTCGCGGATGTCGTTCAGTTTCATGTCTTGCACTCGCTTTCGCTTTGTTCGC
>JAGREI010000190.1 GCA_020446625.1 Erythrobacter sp. | reverse complement strand
CCTACGTCTCGACCGCCGGCGGCGCCTTCCTCGAATGGATGGAAGGCAAGGAACTGCCGGGCGTGGCGGCGCTGTCGCGTTGATCATGCGTCAGGCGGCGGAAGCAGACCGCCCGGCGATTGCCGCGATCCATGCCGCCAGCTGGCTCGACAGCTATCGGCCCTACCTTTCGGCGGACTACCTCGCCTCGATCCACGATCGCCTGGGCGCGCACTGGGCCGGGCTGGTGCTGGGCGCGCACGACCTGCTGCTGCTGGCCGAAGACGAGGGCGAGCCCGTCGGATTCCTGCTGGCATGGGATGGCGAGCCGTTCTGGATCAACACCCTGCACACGACGCCCGCGCGCCGATCAGGCGGGGTGGGGGCCGCGCTGATGGCGGCTGCGGCCAGGCATTTCCGCGAACAGGGGCGCACCTGTGCTTACCTCGACGTGATTGAGAGCAACCACCGCGCCATCGCCTTCTACCGGCGGCTGGGCGGGGTGCCTGGCGCGGTAAAGGCAAAGCTGGTGGGCGACTGCATGGTGCCCAACCTGCGCATCGACTTTCCCGACCTCGCCACTATCATCGCCGCACCATGACCGAAACGCGCCACCTCTTCTCCACCCCCTTCGTGATCGACCGCCTGCAAAGCGCCGAGGGCCTCGCCATGCTGCGCGCCGCGATCGACGCCGAACGGCAGCGCGATCCGGCGGGGCTGGCGATTTCCAACGTCGGCGGCTGGCATTCGAACACGAAGATGCTCGACTGGGGCGGCGAGGCGGCGCGGGCGCTGGTCTACAAGGCGATGGTTATGGCCGACGCGCAGACCGTCGACGTGCGTTCGCCGCAGGAAAGCCGGTTCGGCTGGGTACCCGAGCTGTGGGCCAACGTCTCCCACCGGGGCCATGCCAACCAGTATCACTTCCATCCGGGCAGCTTCTGGTCGGCGGTGGCCTATGTCGACGATGGCTATGACGGCGATCCGGACCCGGCGCTGGGCGGGGAACTGCAACTGCTCGATCCGCGAATGCCGATGATCCGCATGACCGCGCCCGATCTGCGCTTGTGCGATGGCGACGGCAAGGCGATGCAGAGCGAGATCAGCATTCGCCCGCAGACCGGCATGATCGTGCTGTTTCCCAGCTGGCTGCAACACGCGGTGCGCCCGTTCCACGGCAGCGGCACGCGCATTTCCATTGCCATCAACCTGGTTCCCGCGCTGAAGCGCCCCGGCTGAACCGCCCCGGCTGAACCGCCCAGGTTGGCCCGCCAATCTCAGTCGGTGTGCCGGAAGGCCAGGATCAGTTCCTGGTCGATCATGTAGTCGAACCGGTGTTCTGCCAGCGCGCGGAAGAAGTTCACCGACGATCCGCTCCACGGAAAGGCCCAGTCGTCCAGTTCGAGGATGATCAGGTCGGCCTTGGCCACCCAGTCGGTGTTGGCGCTGAACAGTTCGTCCTGCGCGCCTTCGATGTCGAGTTTGACGATCCATGGCGCGCCCTGCGGCACCATGGCGACACATTCGTTCACGGTTAGCGCGCGGACGGCATCCTCCGCGTCAGCTGCGCAGTATTCGGTCTGCAAACCGGCGCTGCCGCGTTCGCGCGACACCACCCGGCAATGGCCCGAGCGCGAGGCGAGGCCGCCCAGCACCGGCACATGGCCCTGGCCCAAGGCCGCCGCATTGGCTTCGAGCACGCGCATGTTGTCCACGTCCGGCTCCACCGCCACGATCCGCGCATAGGGATAATCGCGGGCAAAGGCGCGCAGGGAAAGGCCGATATTGGCACCGCCGTCGACCACCACCGGCACCTGGCCCGCTGCGATCATGGCCTGCGCGCGGCGTTCGATCTCTGCCATCTGCGGGAACTTGGAAAGATCGTACTGGGTGCGGACCATGGTCTGCCAGAAGATCGAATAGTCCGAGCGGTTATCGCGCAGGTGGATCGGCTGGGCATAGCCCGGCACCGCGTGCGGGCGCGGCTCCAGCGCCACCTCCTGCCCGGCATCGGTGAGGCCCAGGCCCAGCCGCATACCCTCCAGCGGGCCGAAGCGGCGGACGAAATTGGGCAATCGGGCGATTCGTTCCTGAATCATGGCGCACCTTTGGCTCGTGGTCCGGCCCCCCATGCCCCAGCCAGCGTTGCATTTTGGATAACGCCCGCGAAACTATCGCTGCATGTTGTTGCGCTTAGTGCAAGCGCAGCATAGGAGCCTCGCCAAACGCAACAGCAGAGTTGAGGAGCTCCGCCCCATGAATACCGCCGAAATGACCGCCAGGATCGCCGCCGCAGAGGGTTTCATCGCCGCCCTCGACCAGTCGGGCGGTTCCACCCCCAAGGCCCTGCGCGGCTACGGCGTCGAGGATTCCGAGTGGTCGGGCGAAGACGAGATGTACGCGCAGATCCACAAGATGCGTTCGCGGGTTATCACCGCGCCCAGCTTTGCCAGCGGCAAGGTGATCGGCGCGATCCTGTTCGAGAAGACCATGGACGGCATGGTCGACGGCCAGACCACTGCTGACGCGCTGAAGGCGCGCGGCGTGGTGCCGTTCATCAAGATCGACCAGGGTCTGGAAGACGAAGCCGATGGCGTGCAGCTGATGAAGCCGCTGACCAAGCTCGATGCGCTGCTGGAAAAGTCGGTGAAGCACGGCATGTTCGGCACCAAGGAACGCTCGGTCATCAAGAGCGCCAACCCCGCCGGGATCGCCGCCGTGGTGGCGCAGCAGTTCGAAGTGGGCAATCGCGTGATCGACGCCGGGCTGATGCCGATCCTCGAACCCGAATACGATATCACCGCGGCTGACCGGGCCGAGGGCGAGGAATTGCTGAAGGCCGAGATCCTCAAGAACCTCGAAGCCCAGCCCGCTGACCGGCCGGTGATGCTCAAGCTGTCGATCCCGGTAAAGCCCAACCTCTACAAGGACCTGGTCGATCACCCCAAGGTGCTGAGCGTGGTGGCGCTGTCGGGCGGCTATTCGACCGACCAGGCGTGCGAGGAACTGGCGAAGAATACGGGCATGATCGCCAGTTTCAGCCGCGGCCTGTTGCAGGATCTGCGCGCCGGGCAGAGCGACGCCGAATTCGACGCCGCGCTGGGCGCAGCGATCGACCAGATCGCGGCGGCTTCGGTCGCCTAGTTCCCGCTTTCGTAGCCGAAACGGTACTGGCTGGGGGCGATCTCGCTCCCGGTCATCCGCCCCGGTTCGGTGGTAGACAGGGTGATGGTGGTGCCGTGCGTCTGGTGCGGCTCGCCCAGCGTGAGATAGGCAGTTTCGCGCCAGCCCGCGCCGTCGATGCGGGTCAGCACCACCACGCGGCCTGCCCACACGCAGCGCGCGTTCATCGGGCAGCGGCTGTCCTCGTGGACTTCCATCGGGGTGGCGACAAGCTGGGCGCTGATCCACACCGGCTGGCCAAGGCGCACCAGCGATCCGGCCACGGCGGCGGGACCGCCGTCGATCACCGGCGTGGTGGGAATGGCGGCGCAACCGCTGGCGGCAAGCGCGGCAAGAACGAGCAGGGGGGCTGCAATTTTCATCGACGCCATCATGCAATGATGCAATTGGACGGCATATGAACGAACCCGCCTGCCAGCTTTACCTGATCTCTCCGCTCGACGTGTCGGGTGACTTCGCCCAGCGGCTCGACCGCGCGCTGGCGGCGGGCGAGGGGCTGGCGACTGCCTTCCAGTTCCGCGTGAAGGGGCTGGACCAGCACGAGGCCGCGCGGCTGGCCGCGCCCTTGCAGGACATCTGCGCGGCGCGGGATGTCGCCTTCATCGTCAACGATGACGTGGCGCTCGCCAAACGCCTGAAGGCCGATGGCGTGCATCTGGGGCAGGGTGACGGCTCACCGAAGGAAGCGCGCGAGATCCTGGGGCGCGAGGCGCAGATCGGCGTTACCTGCCACGCCAGCCGCCACCTCGCCATGGAAGCGGGCGATGCGGGGGCGGACTATGTCGCCTTTGGTGCCTTCTTCCCCAGCGAAACCAAGGCCAGCGAACACCGGCCCGAGCCCGATCTGCTCGAATGGTGGTCGGGCCTGTTCGAGATTCCCTGTGTCGCCATCGGCGGCATCACGCCTGCCAACTGCGGCCCGCTGGTGGCGGCGGGCGCGGATTTCCTCGCCGTCAGCCACGCGGTCTGGGGCGGGGACGAGGTGGAAGCTGTCGCCGCCTTCCGCGCAGCGATGGGGGGCTAGCTCAGCGCCCCTGCCGCACGCAGCGCAGGCGGCCGGGTTCGCCGTTCTCCAGCTTACGCAGGAAATTGCGGCTGATGATGGCATAGCTGTCACCATTGCGCGGGCCGCTGGTCATGGTCAGCCGGTCGCCGCGGCGCAGGTAGGTGCCTTCGCCCTGCGGCGAGGAATAGCGCGATGCGCTGGTGATGGAGAAGCTCTCGTCGGGCTGCTCGATCCCCGCCGCGCCCGCGGCATCGCCGGGCAGTTCGCAGACATAGCGGCCGCGTTCGATCGTGCCGATCTGGCCCTGCGCCGCCAATGGCGCCGAGAACAGCGCGGGCAGGGGGGCAGCCAGCACGCCGCCAAGGATCAGGGTAAGCACCGTCCGGTTCATGCCCCGCCCATAGCAGCAGATCCTGAGTCCGCCATGAACATCTCTCACCTTGCTCACACTCAACTTGCTCATAGGGGCACTTGCCGCTAGGGCGCGGCATTCTTTCTCATCGAGGCTCCCCATGGCGAAAATTAGTGGCGTGGACATCCGTCCCGGCAACATCCTTGAATATGAAGGCGGCATCTGGAAGGTCGCCAAGATCCAGCACACCCAGCCGGGCAAGGGCGGGGCCTACATGCAGGTCGAGATGAAGAACCTCATCGACGGCCGCAAGACCAATGTCCGCTTCCGCAGCGCCGACACGGTGGAGAAGGTGCGGCTGGATACCAAGGACTACCAGTTCCTCTACGAGGACGGCGACATGCTGGTGTTCATGGACACCGACACCTACGAACAGATCAACCTGCCGAGCGACCTGCTGGGCGATGCGCGCCCCTTCCTGCAAGACGGGATGCAGGTGTCGCTGGAGCTGTGGGAAGAACGCCCGATCTCGGTCGAGCTGCCCGCGCAGGTGGAAGCCGTGATCGTGGAAGCCGACGCCGTGGTGAAGGGCCAGACCGCTTCGTCCAGCTACAAGCCCGCCGTGCTCGACAACGGCGTGCGCATCCTGGTGCCGCCGCACATCGAAAGCGGCACGCGCATCGTGGTGGACGTCTACGAACAAAGCTACGTCGGCAAGGCGAGCTGATCTGACATGGCGGCTATTTCCGGCCTGATCCGCGTGATGGAAAAGGCTGCCCGCAAGGCGGGTGGCCGGTTGCGGCGTGACTTTGGCGAGATCGAGCACCTGCAAGTCAGCCAGAAGGGGCCCGCGGACTTCGTTTCCAAGGCCGACCAGGCGGCTGAACGCACGATCTACGACGAACTGCGCCAGGCGCGTCCCGGCTGGGGCTTCCTGATGGAAGAAGCGGGCGAGATCGACATGACGCTCGACCAGCCGCGCTGGATCGTCGACCCGCTCGACGGCACCAGCAACTTCCTCCACGGCATTCCGCACTTCGCCGTCTCGATCGCGGTGCAGGAACCCAAGCTCGACGGTTCGGGCTGGGGCGACGTGGTGGCGGGCGTGATTTACCAGCCGATCACCGACGAGACGTTCTGGGCCGAGAAATCGCGCGGCGCATGGCTGCACGATGGCCGCCTGCGGGTGTCGGGCCGCCGCCGCCTGTCTGAAGCCCTGATCGCCACCGGCACGCCTTACCAGGGCCATGGCGACTTTGCCGAATGGGCGCGCATCTTCGGGCGCGTGGGGCCGGAAGTGGCGGGCATTCGCCGTTTCGGCGCCGCCTCGCTCGACCTGGCATGGGTTGCCGCCGGGCGGTTCGACGGGTTCTGGGAAAGCCAGCTTTCGCCGTGGGACAGCGCCGCCGGGTGCCTGCTGGTGCGCGAGGCGGGCGGCTTCGTGTCCGACTATCGCGGCCGCTCGCTGCCGATCTGCGACGCGCAGGTGATCGCGGGCAACGACCAGTTGCACTCGCGCCTGCACAAGCTGGTTGCCGAAGCTTTGAAGTAACGGTATCCGGCCAGCCCTGCTCGGTCATGCCTCTGTGGCGGAATTGGTAGACGCAGTGGATTCAAAATCCACCGATCGCAAGGTCATGGGAGTTCGAGTCTCCCCGAGGGCACCAATTTATCAATTTAACTTCAATTTTTCAGCTCAAAAAACTCCACACGTCAAATTGGTAGAAATATTGGACCTCAACAGGGATTTTTTGAGACTCATTGCCACTCTCTTCACGCTCATTCTTTCTTTTCCATCCTTCGCTGCCGATTGGACCTGGGAAGGCTTTGAAATCATAGGTCAAAAAAAGTCTCTAAATCTGAAATTCAATCTCTAATCCCAATTCAGATAGGATCTACTTTTGAAGCTAATAAACCCCTATGGGATCAATGGTGTCGCTCAATCAAATCAAAATACAACTTTATATACGCTGAGTGCTCCGCAGTTTGATATGGAGATTTCAAAGCCTATTCAACGGTTGAACTTGTGGAAAAGGGCGACGAATTCCGACTCGCATTTAGAGAAGAACCAACTCAATCAATCCCATTAGCAGATCAGCAGGTGATTTCGGAGTTTGATGCTCTTCAAAAAAGAATGTGGGATCTATTTGAAAAAGGACAGTCCCCTATGGAGAATGCCCGAAAAGGCTACTTAGATTATGAAGACCCACAAGTGTCTCAAATGGTCCAAACTCTTGTTGCCGAATTTCCACCTAAGTGTA
>JAGREI010000012.1 GCA_020446625.1 Erythrobacter sp. | reverse complement strand
ATCACGACGCCGACGTTGTCGGCTTCCAGGTTCAGCGCCATGCCTTCCACGCCGTTGGCGAACTTCACCATCTCACCGGCCTGGACATTGTCGAGGCCGTGGATGCGGGCGATGCCGTCGCCCACGCTCAGCACGGAGCCGACTTCGCTGACTTCGGCTTCGGTGCCGAAATTGGCGATCTGGTCCTTGATGACCTTGGAGATTTCTGCGGCGCGGATATCCATGTGCGTTCAGCCTTCTTGTGTGGGGCTACTCAGGCGCTCTTGATGGCCTGGGCGAGGGTGTTGAGACGGGTGCGGATCGAGCTGTCGATGCGCTTGGAACCAATGGTGACGACCAAGCCGCCGAGCAGGGCGGGGTCGACACGCGACTTCAGTTTCACGGTGCGGCCTTCGCGGGCGCGCAGCTTGCCTTCCAATTCGGCCAGCTGCGCGTCGGACAGCGCGTGGGCGCTGGCGACTTCGGCCTGCACTTCGCCGCGCTGGGCAGCAGCGATGGTGGAAAAGGCGCGGATGATGCCGGGCAGCTTGGCCAGGCGACGGTTTTCCGCCAGCACGCCGAGGAAGTTCTTCGTCAGCTGCGACAGGCCGAGGTGTTCGGCCACGCCCGCCATCACATTGGCCAGCTGGCTGCGGCTTACCTGCGGGTTGCCGATAAGGGCGGCAAGATCACCCGATTCGCGCAGGGCGGCATCGAGTTTGTCGAGGTCGTTCTCGACAGCGGTGACGCTGCCCGCCTCGCTGGCAAGATCGAACAGGGCGCTGGCGTAACGTCCTGCGAGGCTGGCCTGAATACCGGCGGAAATCTCCACGCGCGATGGTCCTTCTGGGTCCGAGAGACGGAAAATCTGATAGCCCGGATGCTGCGGTGCAACAAAACACCCCTGCAAGGCTGGCGCGCGCCTAGCAGCAAGGTCTTTGGGATGCAACCCGAGTCGGGCCGAGCGGGGAAAAGGCTGCGTGCTGGCGATGGGATTGGCCAGAATCGCCCGCTACATTCTCATTTCGTCGCCTTCGGTCGCTCGCAATGACGATTCAGGTCTGGAACGATGCGATCATTCCCCGGCGGTTGGTGCCGCGCCAGCCGAACACCGATAGACCAGCCTCTCGTTCGGGCGCGCGGGCAGGGCCTGGGTGATCGCGGCCTGGCTGGCGCCCAGCGCGCGGGCGGCTTCCTCGCCGGCGCCGCATGCCGGGGCTTCGAACCCGGCGCGGGCGGAGCGGGCCGCGTTCATGGCATCCAGATCGAGCAGGTAGCGTTCCATCACCATTTCGCCGCCTTCGGGGTCGAAGCGGTTGATCGAGACGGCTGATTCGCTCGACGGCACGAACACGCGGGTCCAGCGCCCATCGGCCAGGCCATATTGGGTGCGGCCGTTGACGCAGCCGTCGGCGGTCCATTCCACCGCCAGGTCCGTCTCCGGCGCGCTGACCACGCGGCTGCGGTCGGTATCCAGCACGCAGGCATAGCTGCCGCCGGTGCTGGCACCCACCACCGGGGCGGTGATCGCGCCGCTGGGCTGATCGGTGGGAGCATCGGCGTGCAGCTGTTCCTCCACCCGCTCGTCGATCTCGGCAAAGCCGGGGCGGGTGATCCAGGCCACCAGCGCCAGCACCAGCGCCAGCCCGCTAACCGCGCCGCCGATCGCGCGCAGGCGGTGCTGTTCCTCGACATGCTGGAAGGCCGCGAAAAGGCCCGCGCCCAGCGCCACCAGCAGCAGCAGGAAGCTGAGCGCCATGCCGTTGGCGCGTTCATCCATCACCGCGAAGGTCTGGGTGCGGCGGGCATCCTCGGTCTGCACGGCCAGCGCCTCGGCCTCGTCCTCGTCCTGCTGGCGCTGGGCTTCGGCCACCATCTGCTGGCGCGCCAGCTCCTCGGCATCGAGGTCTGCGATGGAGCGGCAGGGCAGGGCGTTGACGCGTGGGGTAATGCCGTTGGCGCGTAGGAAGGGCAGCAGCTCGCGGGTGGAAACGGCGAAGAAGAATTCGGCGTCCGCCCCGTCGCTGGCGGTGCCGAACGAGTTCACCCCCAGCACGCGCCCGCAATCGTCGAGCAGCGGCCCGCCCGAATTGCCCGCGGCGATGGGGGCGGTGTGCAGCACGGTATCGAAATCGCGGCTGGGGCGGCGGCCCGACAGGAAGCCGGTGGCGGTGACGGGCGGCTGCGCGCGGAAGATGTCGCTCTGGCCCAGGCCCTGCGCCCGGTCCACGTTCATCGGATAGCCCACGGCGGTGACTTCGCCGGTCGTCTCCGGATTGCCCGCGATGGTGAGCGGGGTGAGGCCCAGCGGCTCGGTCAGTTGCAGCAGCGCCAGGTCGTTGCGCGGGCTGACCGCGACCAGCCGGGCATAGACCGCTTCCGACCCTTCGGACGGCACCACGCCGATCGCCAGCCGATCGTCCTCCACCGCTTCGGCCACGACGTGGGCATTGGTGACCACGCGGTTGGCGCTGACGGCAAAGCCGGTGCCGTGCGAAATGGGGAAGATCTCCTCCCCGTCGCGCCCGATGATGATCACCCGCACCACCCCGCGCGCGGCGGCTTCCACGTCGGCGGGATCGGCCATGGCCGGGCGGGGGGCAAGCGCCATGGCGATGAACAGCAGGGCGAACAGGCTGAAAAGACGACGCATAGAGGCGCACATCTATAGGGTCTGACATTGACCGCAAGCTTCGGGACGCGCAGCCTGTGCGCCTTCGCTATATGACTGCCATGGAAAAGACAGACCTTACCGACGACGACCGCTGGCGCATCGCGCTGGCCAAGGATCGCGCGTTCGATGGCGTGTTCGTGACTGGCGTCCATTCGACCGGCATCTATTGCCGCCCGTCATGCCCGGCGCGCCCGCCCTTGCGGCAGAACGTGCGCTTCTACGCCAGCCCGCTGGATGCCGAGGCGGCGGGCCTGCGCGCGTGCAAACGCTGCGCGCCCGACCAGCAGAGCCGCGAGGAGGCCGCCGTCCTGCAAGTGATCGGCATGATCCGCGACGCCGAAGGGCCGCTGGCGCTGGATCGGCTGGGCGCGGCCACCGGTTATTCGCCCACGCACCTGCAACGGCTGTTCACCCGCGCCGTGGGCCTGTCGCCTGCCGCCTATGCCCGCGCCCTGCGCCGCGAACGCGCGGGCGAGGCGCTGGCGGGCGGGGAACGGGTGACCGATGCCATCTACCAGGCGGGCTATTCCGGCCCGTCGCGGTTCTACGACGACATGAAAGGAGCGGGCATGAACCCTTCGGACTGGCGCAACGGCGGGGCGGGGCGCACGATCGAGTGGGCGGTGGTGGAAACCAGCCTTGGCCCCTGCCTGGTGGCGGCGAGCGAAAAGGGCGTGTGCTGCCTGTCCTTCAACGAGGGCGAGGGCGAACTGCGCGCCCGCTTCCCGCGCGCCGAACTGGTGGAAGGCGGGGCGCAATTCCGCGACCTGCTGGGCCGGGTGATCGCGGCGG
>JAGREI010000189.1 GCA_020446625.1 Erythrobacter sp. | reverse complement strand
TGCCCCGGCCACACCCCCGGCCACGTGGTGTTCTTCCACCGCCCCACCGGCTTTGCCTTCGTGGGCGACGTGCTGTTCAAGGGCAGCATCGGGCGCACCGATTTCCCGCGCGGCAACCACCAGCAGTTGCTGGATGCGATCACGCAGAAGCTCTGGCCGCTGGGCGACGGAGTCACCTTTGTCCCCGGCCACGGTGATATCAGCACCTTCGGGCAGGAACGCGCGAGCAATCCCTACGTGGGCGACAAGGCGATGGGACGGGTCTAGACCTTGCCCAGGCCCACCAGCACGGCCCACACGCTCCACACCAGCAGCAGCAGGAAGGTCACCCCGATGCCGATCCCGCGCGCCATGCTCTGGGTGTCGGCCTGCATCCCCACGCCGTGGAAGATGCGCGCCACGAAATAGGCCAGCGCGGTGCCGGCCAGCAGCCAGCCGTCCTGCCCGGCCAGGTCCAGCAGCACGATCAGCACCAGCGCGAAAGGCGTGTATTCGACGAAATTGGCCTGCGCGCGCATGTGCCGTTGCAGGGCCACGTTGCCGCCGTCGCCGTGCAGTACCTTGCCCTGCACACGCGCCCGGCCGCAGCGCATGGCCAGCCACAGATTGATGAGTGCCGCCAGCGCCGCGCTGAACAGGCTGATGTGCAGGTCTGCCATGGATTGTTTCCCCTCAAGTCCTGATCGATGGCTAACGCGCAGCCGCACCGCTTGCAAGCGCACGAAAAGTCGCTATAGCGCGCGCCTTCGCCGCATCCCAGGATGGCTGTTCCGGCGCGCTTGCGCAGCGGACTGGCTTGCCCTAGGGCGGCACCCGAACACAACATTGAACGTATTCAAGGAACAGGTGCCGAGATGGCTGTCCCTAAGAGAAAAGTTTCGCCGCATCGCCGGGGCAATCGCCGGGCGCACGATTCGCTGAAGGTTGAAGCCTTCCACGAATGCTCGAACTGTGGCGAACTGAAGCGTCCGCACAACCTGTGCCCCGCTTGCGGCCACTACAACGGTCGCCAGATCGTTGAGCCCAAGGGTATCTAAGACCCTTACCGAGCCAAGGAGCGTGCACTCATGAATCTGCCCCGTATCGCTATTGATGCGATGGGCGGAGACCATGGCGTGCGCGTGATGGTGGAGGGCGCGGCGCTGGCGCGCCGGCGGCACGACAAGTTCAAGTTCCTGCTGGTAGGTGACGAGACGCGGATCAAGGCCGCGCTCGAATCGCACCCCGGCATGGCGGGCGCGAGCGAGATCCTGCATTGTGATGACGTGGTGGCGGGCGATGAAAAGCCCAGCCGTGCGATCCGTCGCGCCAAGACCACCAGCATGGGCCTGGCCATCAACGCGGTGAAGGAAGGCGATTGCGGCGCCGCCGTCAGCGCAGGCAACACCGGCGCGCTGATGGCCATGGGCAAGCTGGCGCTGCGCACCATGCCCGGCATCGACCGTCCGGCGCTGGCGGGCCTGCTGCCCACGCTGAAGGAGCATGACGTGGTCATGCTGGACCTTGGCGCCAATACCGAGGCCGATGCCCGCAACCTGGTGCAGTACGCGATCATGGGCGCGGCCTATTCGCGCATCGTCACCGGCTTTGAAAAGCCGCGCGTGCGCCTGCTGAACATCGGCACAGAGGATATCAAGGGCACCGACAGCCTGCGCGATGCCGCCGCCGCGTTGCAAGGTGCGCACCTTGACCTGACCTTCGACGGCTTCATCGAAAGCGACAAGATCAACCGCGGCGACGTGGACGTGGTGGTGACCGACGGGTTCTCGGGCAATATCGCGCTGAAGGCGATCGAAGGCACCGCGCGCTTCGTTACCGACCTGCTGCGCACGGCTTTCAGCAGCTCGCTGCGGTCGAAGTTCGGCTTCCTCGTCTCGCGCCCGGCGACCGAGCTGCTCAAGCACCATCTCGATCCCAACAACCACAACGGCGGCGTCTTCCTTGGCCTCAACGGGCTGATCGTGAAGTCGCACGGCAGCGCCAACGCGCAAGGCGTGGCCAATGCCGTGGCGGTAACCGCGCGGATGCTGGAAACCGACATTACCCGCCGCATCAGCGCCGACCTCGCGGTGCTGGGCGAAGATGCCTTGCGCGAAAGCCGCAATGGCGCAGCGACTGGCGAGGGCACGGAGGGCAAGTGATCCGTTCGGTACTCATCGGGACGGGCTCTGCCCTGCCGGCCAAGTGCGTCAGCAACGACGAACTGGCGCAGCGCGTCGACACCAGCGACGAATGGATTCGCGAACGCACCGGAATCGCCTTCCGCTATGTCGCGGGCGAGGGTGAAACCACCGGCTCGCTGGCTACCGCAGCGGCGCGCCGGGCGCTGGAAGCCGCCGGGCTGACCGGGGCGGATATCGACCTGATCGTGCTGGGCACCACCACGCCCGACCAGACCTTTCCCGCCACCGCCACCACGGTGCAGGCGGCGCTGGGCTGCAACGGCGGGATCGCCTTTGACGTGCAGGCGGTGTGTTCGGGCTTCATCTATGCGCTGGGCGTGGCCGATTCGATGCTGCGCAGCGGCGCGGCGCGGCGGGCGCTGGTGATCGGCGCGGAAACGATGACGCGGCTGCTCGACTGGGAAGATCGCGGCACCTGCGTGCTGTTCGGGGATGGTGCCGGGGCCGTGGTGCTGGAAGCGCGCGAATCTGACGATCCGCAGGCGCCGGGCATCATCGCCACTCGCCTGCACGCCGATGGCGCGCATAACGAACTGCTGTTCGTCGATGGCGGGCCGTCCACCACCGGCACCGTGGGCAAGCTGCGGATGAGCGGCAACCAGGTGTTCCGCCACGCCGTGGTCAACCTGGCGCAGGTGCTGCGTGAAGTGCTCGACCAGGCTGGAGTCGCTCCCGACCAGGTCGACTGGGTGGTGCCGCACCAGGCCAACGCGCGAATCATCGAAGGTGCCGCGCGCAAGCTGGGTCTGCCGCTGGAACGCGTGGTGATGACCGTGGATCGCCACGCCAACACCTCGGCCGCATCGGTGCCGCTGGCGCTGGACGAGGCCATGCGCGACGGCCGTATCAAGCCGGGGCAGCTGATTGTGCTCGAAGCCATGGGCGGTGGCTTCACCTGGGGGGCAAGCCTCCTGCGGGCATAGGATTTTTCCCCCGTTCGCGGCGGCGCGCCTTGCCAACCCCCGCGCTTTCCTACATAAATGTCAGTGGGTCGTAAAAAACAACTGAGGAGGATGGACGCATGAGCGTGATGCGGTCCGTTGGCACGCTGACGCGTGCGGACTTGGCAGAAACCATCAATCACAAGATGGGATTTTCCCGTGCCGAAAGCCTCGACCTGGTCGAAGCCATCCTCGGAAGAATGTGTGACGCCATGGCCGAAGGCCAGAATGTGAAGATTTCCGGCTTCGGCAGCTTCGTGCTGCGCGACAAGAAGGAACGCATCGGGCGCAACCCCAAGACCGGGGTGGAAGTGCCGATCACTCCGCGCCGCGTGATGACCTTCCGCGCCAGCCAGAAGCTGAAGGACAGGATCACCCGCGGCTGATGGCGGGCGACGCGCCTTCTTCCGTCCGTTTCGATGACGGCAAGGCGCCCGATGCCATGCGCACGATCGGGGAGGTTTCCGCCGCCTTCGACATCAAGCAGCATGTATTGCGGTATTGGGAAGCGCAGTTTCCCATGCTCCAGCCGCTGAAGCGCAGCGGCGGCAGGCGGTTGTACCGTCCGGCCGACGTGGCGCTGGTGGAACGGATCGACCAGCTGGTGAACCAGCAGGGCTTCACGCTGAAGGGCGCGCGCAAGGCGCTGGAGGCGGGCGATGCCGTGGCTTCGGTGTCGGCTCCGGCTCCGGTCGCCGCGCCTGCCAGTGCGCCTGCCGCGCCGGACATGCCGCTTTTCGCTGCCGCCCCCGCCGCGCCTTCGCCCGAAGTGCTGGGCCAGCTGCGCGCCATCCGCAACCGGCTGGCCGCGGCGCTGGACGCCTGAAAATCCTGTAAAATCAGCCTATGCTGACCGGACCCAGTTCCGGATCGAGATCGCGCGGGCGGGCGAAATGCACCAGGCGTCCGCAGCCGGGGGCGATAACGGCCCAGCTGTCGATATCCAGTTCGAGCACGGCGAAGGCGCAGGTGGGGAATTTCTTCATCACCTCGGCAAACAGCAGGTTCTCGTTCTCCTCCGCCACCAGCATCAGCGCCAGTTCCTGCAAGCCGGGGTTGTGCGCCGCCACCATCACCGACTCGTGACTGTCCCCCACCCGCTGGACGTGGTTCATCAGCGTCGACCCGTCGGCCAGGTACAGCGCCTCCTCGAACCGCACCGGCACCTGGAGGCGGCTGGCGGCGAGGGTGCAGCGCACCCGTTCCGCCGGGCTGGCCAGCACCAGGTCCCAGGCAATGCCGTGATCGGTGATGTGCCGCGCCATCAGCTCCGCCCCGCGCCGCCCGCGCGCGTTCAGCCCGCGATCGAAATCGCGCAGGGCCATGTCGTCCCAGTCGGACTTGGCATGGCGCAGGAGTGCCAGGCGTTTCACTCGGAAGGAATCTCCATGTCGGCAGGTGTGGCAGAGGAAACACCGCTGGCAATACGTTGTAAAGCCTCCTCCAGCGTTACCCGCGAAATCCGCACGCCCGGCGGGAAGGCGGTGAGCAGGCGCGAGGGGAAGGCGGGCGAAAGAACCACGAAATGGCCCGAATCCTGCCCGGTGCGGATCAGCCGCCCGAAGGCCTGGGCCAGCCTGCCGCGAATGATCTGATCATCGTAGGCGCCGCCACCGCTGGCCGCGCGGCGGGCGCGGTGGAGAATCGATGGCTTGGGCCAGGGCACCTGCTCCATCACCACGCAGCGCAGCGATTCGCCCGGCACGTCCACCCCGTCGCGCAGGGCATCGGTGCCCAGCAGGCTGGCGCGCGGATCGTCGCGGAAGATGTCCACCAGCGTGCCGGTGTCGATCGGGTCGACGTGCTGGGCATAGAGCGGCAGGCCCGCCCGCGCGAGCCGGTCCGCGATCCGCCCATGCACCGCGCGCAGGCGGCGGATCGCGGTGAACAGCCCCAGCACGCCGCCGCCGCTCGCCTCGATGATGCGGGCATAGGCCCCGGCCAGCGCGGCCAGGTCGCCCTTGGTCACGTCGGTGACGATCAGCACTTCGGCATTGGCGGCATAGTCGAACGGGCTGGCGGCATCGGCCAGCTGCGGCTGCACCTCGATATGCTCCGCGCCCGATCGGGCAATGGCGCCCGGCCAGTCCGGCCCGTCCGCGATCCGGTCGGTCAGGGTGGCGCTGGTGAGCATGACGCCGTGCGCCGGGGCCAGCACCACGCGCGCGAAGGGGCGCATGGGATCGAGGAAGTGGCGGTGCAGGCCCACATCGAATTCGCGGGTGTCGTTGCGCTCCACCGCCAGCCAGTCGACGAATTCGGGATCGCCGGGGCCGCCCATGCGCAGCAGCATGGCTTCCCACGCCGCCAGCGTGTCGATCCGCCAGGTGAGCGAGAAGCGTGCGCCTTCGATCCGCGCGCGGGCCTGGCCGTCCAGCCAGTCGGGCGCGTCTTCCAGCATGGCTTCCAGCCGCAGTCCCAGCTTGACCAGCGGCTGGCGGATCTGCGCCAGCGCGGCGGCGGCATCCATCGCCCGTTCGACGAAAGGTCCGTCGAGACCCGCCGCTTCCGTCTCGATCCCGTATCCCGCATCAACCGCGCCGCTTTCGTCGCGGGCGTAGGTGACAGCGCGGACGGCAGCGAGCAGCTTTTCGACCGGGCCGGAGGGTTCGTTCTCCGCCAGCCGTTGCAACCAGCCTTCGCCGGGCAGGGCCTGCGCCGCATCCACCGCTGCGGCGATGGCTTCGCCGCCTGCCTCGTCATAGCTGGCAACGTCCGCCAGCCGCGCCGCCAGCCCGCGCCTGCGACCCTTTGAACCGCGTTCAGGCCCCACGATCCAGCGTTTCAGCTCCACCGCTTCCAGCCCGGTCAGCGCCGCTGCGAAGGTGCTGTCGGCAGCGTCGAACACGTGGTGGCCTTCGTCGAAGACGATCCGCGTGGGGCGCTGGGCATGGTCCCTTCCGCGCGCGGCGTTGACCATCACCAGCGCGTGGTTGGCGATCACCAGGTCTGCCTGCGCCGAAGCGCGCGCGGCGCGTTCGATGAAGCACTTGCGGTAATGCGGACAGCCCGCATAGACGCATTCGCCGCGCTGATCGGTCAGGCTCTTGATCGCGCGGCTGCGGAACAGCGTGCCCAGCCAGCCGGGCAAGTCGCCGCCGATCATGTCGCCATCCGAGCTGTAGGCCGCCCAGCGCGCCACCAGTTGCGCAAGCACCGCCGCGCGCCCGCCGAACCCGCCTTGCAGCGCGTCTTCCAGGTTGAGCAGGCAGAGGTAGTTCTCGCGCCCCTTGCGCACCACCACGGGCCGCGTGCCATCGGCGCGTCGTTCGGGCCAGGCGCGCGCCGCCTCGCTGCGCAGCTGGCGCTGGAGGTTCTTGGTATAGGTGCTTACCCAGACCGTGCCGCCCGATTGCGCCGCCCACAGCGATGCGGGGGCGAGGTAGCCCAGCGTCTTGCCGATCCCCGTGCCTGCCTGCGCCAGCAACATGTGCGGGCGTTCGCGCTTGGCACGCGGAGCGAACACCGCGCCAGCATCGCGCGCATAGGCACGCTGGCCTTCGCGCCGTTCGGCACCTGCCCCGGTGAGGTGTTCCAGCTGCGCGTCGATTTCGGCAGGGGCCAGCGTCACCTGCACCGGCTGGGGGCGCTCGCTGGCTTCCTCCCATTCGGGCAGGCGGGCGAACAGCCAGCGTTCGGCGCGCTGCGGCTGCGCAATGTGCGGGGCCAGCACCGGCGCCCAGGGCCATCGCAGCTTGGCCAGCGATTGCAGCGTGGACCAGGCGCCTTCGCGCTCGGCCCAGTCATGGCCCTGGCAATGCAGCAGCAGTTCGGCGGCAGCGCGTTGCAGCAGGCGCGGCACTTCGCCGCCTTCCTCTGGCGCGTCCAGCCCCAGCGCGTGCGCCAGGCCCTTGGGCGTCGGCACGCAGAAGCGCGCCGGGTGGACGAAGGCGAACAGTTCGAGCAGGTCCAGCCCGGAAAGATCGGGGTATCCCAGCCGCGTTGCCACCAGCGGCGCGTTCAGGATCAGGTGCGGCGTATCGGCGGCGGCCATCACCGCTTCGCCCTTGGACGTGCCTCGCGTGACGCCGCCTGCCGCGCCGATCCAGCTGCCCGCATGGCTGGCGTGCAGCGCGGGCAGGGCGACGGCAGGAGGGGCAGGCGTTTCGGGGCCAGACATTACCGGGCCAGTAACCGTGATCGGAACGAAATGTAAACGATAGCCCGTGTCGGTGCATTAACTCCTCCCCGGTAATCATCCGTGGTCGAGACTCTTGGGGAGTTTGACCATGCGCCATTCGGCCATTGCCATCCTAGCTTGCACCACGCTGGCCTCCGCCGCGCCGCTGGGCGCGCAGACCCAGCGCGACGTGGTGAGCGAGCACAACGCCGCCTACAGCGCGGGCGACTTCGATGCCTTCATGCAGACCTTTGCCGACGATGCGGTGGTGGTGGTGGAAGGCTACGAATTCCGAGGCCGTGCCGCGATCGCGCAAAGCTATGCCCCCAACTTCGGCCCCGGCGCACCGCAAGCCCGCATCCAGCGCGCCGGGCGCGCGACGGGCGGCGGGGTGGTGCAGCGCGAAAGCTACGTCTACGCGGACGGCACGGAAGTGTGCTGCACGGTCACCGCGATCTGGGTGGAAGGCGGCGAAATCGTGCGGGTGATGGTGGATACGGGGCAGCTTGGGGGCTGATCGCCCGGCTCGGTTCGTCGCAGGCTGTTGCCGATCCGTCCGATTTCGGATTCTGGAAAAGCTTTTAGTTACATATAGATCGACCGTTTCCTTAACGGCCGTTCAGGAAACCATCCGGCGATCGGGCGGGTTGGTTTCCTGCTATGACACATGCACATCTGCTCCATCGTTCCGCCGGTTCCGCGATTGCCGCGGCGCTGGCGCTGGCTTCCATCCCGGCCTTGGCCCAGCAGGCCGATCCCGCTGCGCCGACGCCTGAAAGCGTGGTGCCGCTGCCGCCGGTCACGGTGACGCCGGAACCCGTGCTGATCTCTCCGATCCAGCCCGCGCAGGCCGATCCCGTCGCCGTGCCGCTGGCCACGCCTGACGACATTGCCTCTACCGTGACGGCGGAAGTGGTGACGCCCGAGCCAGCCCGCGCCGAGGCGGCGCCAGAGCGTGCGGCCGCCGCACGTCGAGCGGCTCCGGCCCCTGCCGCTGCGGCGCAGGATCCGGTGGCGGCTGACCCGGTTGCTCCGGCAGTCGAGCCCGAAGCTTTGCCGGTGGCCGCGCCTGCGGTCAGCCCGCCCAGCTTTACCGCCGACGACGGGGCCGTCATGCCGATCCAGCGTGAAGCCAGGACCGATTACGAAACGTGGCTGATCTGGCTGCTGGGTGGCTTGAGCCTGGGCGGCGTGGCCATGCTGGGGCTGATCGCGGCCAGCCTGCGTCGACGCACCCGCGTGGGCAGCATTCCCCGGCCTCCCGTGCAGGGCGACAGTCGGCCGCCGCAGGCCGTGACGCCGCCGCTCGATTGGAGCCGTCCGCGTGCGGTGCCGATGGCGGCTGGCATGGCGGCTGGCGGTTTGGCCATGGCCGGGGCCTCGGTCCCGCTGCCGCGCAGCAAGCCCGCCAGCGTGGCCGAACGCACCGCGCTGATTGACCGGCTGGCCGCCGCACAGCCCGATCGCGCCAACCCGTTTCGTGCGCCCAAGGCGCGGCGGCGGCGGGCGCGGCTGATCGTGCAGTCGCTCGATCGCCGCTTCCGCAACGGGTCGTGGATCGACTTCAGCCAGTATCCCGCCAACTGGCCGCACCTGGCGCACCGCCCGGAAGGCGTGGTGGCCTGACAATCCCGGCAGGGCCGCAGGGGCGGTCATGGGCGCAGGTTGTGGCGATTGGCCGCAACCTGCGCACATGCTGTCGCGAAGGCCCTGCGTGATCCGCTTTTCCGGGCATGTGCTGGATGTCATTCAGGTTTGCGAACGGGACGGCCTGCCAGGGAGGCGGCGCCATGGAGAGGAAACAGACAATTGCCTGCCTCGCGGCGCTGTGCGTCGCTGGCGCTGCCCATGCGCAGGACGCGCCGCAGCCGGTGGTGGTCAATCCCACCATTCCGTCGGACTTCAGCCTGCCGCCGGGGCCGAACGCCACGCCGACACCCCGGCCCACGGCGACACCCACGCCTGCACCGTCTGTTGCCCCCAGCGCCGCCCCGGTGGTGCAGCCATCGCCGCAGCGCAGTGCCACCCCCACGCCAAGGCCATCGCCCCGCCAGGCGGAGCCGGAGCCGGAGCAGCGCCCGCCGCCTCCACAACCGCTTCCCACTCCCCAGCCGAGCAGCGCCGAGCCGGGTTTCGCCGCGATCCCGACGCCCGAGCCAGAGGCCAGCCCCGCACAGGCGTCGCCTGCCGCAAGTGCTGAGCCCGCTACCGGCTTCGATTTCAACAGCCTCGTCTGGATACTGCTGGCGCTGGTGCCGTTCGCGCTGGGGGCGGGGGTGTTCGTGTGGTTGCGGATGCTGGGCCAGCGCGCCGTGGTGGTGGAGCGGATCGAGCCCTATCGCCCCGAGCCGACACCCGAGCCGTCACCGCCCCCGCCACCAGCAGTCCCGCCGCCCGCTCCTGCACCAGCCGCCAACCCCGGCGGCTTCGTGGTCAGCAGCCTGTCGACCCGGCCTGCGCAACCAGCGCCATCTGGGCAGGTCACCAGCGACGGGCGGATCGTCACCTCGCTGTCGTCGCTGAGGCGCGATCCGCCTCGCTAGCTGCGGCGGCAGGTCCAGCTGGTGGGATCGTTGGCGTCGCCGCTGCCGTTGTAGTGTGCGCTGGCGGGCCAGGCGCAGTGCGGGCGCACCAGCGCGGGGTTCTGGGTGTTGCGGCCCACCACCCGGTCTGGCGCCTGGCCGCTTTCCACCCAGCGGTCGATCGCGTCGATCCAGTCGACATCGTCGGCGCCGGGGCCGCCCCGGCAATGGCCGACGCCGGGCAGGGTGATGTAGCGGAACTGCTCGCCCGCCGCGCGCGGGTTGGCGTCCATCACCGCGCGGGCATAGTCGCTGCCGATCACCGGGCTGGGGCCGGGATCGCTGAGCCCGTACCAGGTCAGCAGCCGCCCGCCGCGCCCGAAAAAGGCGGACAGATCGGGATTGTTCGCTTCGTAGATGCTGGCGAACTGCGACTGGCGTACGGTGAGGTAATTGGCCTCGGTGAAGTTCGACCAGTCCGGGGCGCGGGCGCCGAACAGCACGGGTTGCAGCCCAATCAGTCCGCCGCCGCCGGTCGCGTCGCTGCCGCTGCCGTCTGCCGCCATGAACATGGCCCAGCCAGCTTCGCCGCCGCGATTGAGCGGCATCATCATCCAGCTGCCATCGGCGGCGCGGTGGCCGCTGTAGACCTGCTGCAAGGCGGCAACCTGCTGCGGCGAGAGGCAGCCTGCGCTCTGGCCCGGCGCGCATTGCAGCGTGCGCGGCTGGAAGTCGCAGGCAGCCGGATTGTTTACCAGCCCATCCACCAGCCCGTCACGCGCGTCGCACTGGACCATCACCGCGTCCTGCACCAGCCGCAGCTGCTCGGGCGAGAAGCCAGCCGCGCCGTTACCCGCGGCAAAGGTCTGGTTGCGCAGCAGCGAGGTCACCTGCACCTGCAAGGTATAGACCGGCGCCCCGGCCACGATGCCATCGTAATCGGCGGGATAGCGTTGCGCCTCCATCAGCCCCATGCGCCCGCCGGTGGAACAGCCGTTGTAATAGGCACGGCTGTGCGGGCGGCCATAGTGCGCGGCGGCCACCGCCTTGCCGGTCTCGGTCATCACGTGGATCGCGCGGTGAGCGAAATCCTCGCGCGCGGCGGCGCTGATCGCCCAGGCATTGTCCCACGGTCCGGTGGAGGGATGGCCGCCGTCGGTCTGCATGGTGGCATAGCCGCGCGCCAGGCCGTCGCGCGCGGCCATCAGCGTGACATTGCCCGCCCAGCCGCCGCCGCCGATGCCCAGCACCTTGCCGTTCCAGCCTTCGGGCAGGCGGTAGACCACGCCCACGTTCGATCCTTCCGCCGGGTGCAGCGTGGCGCTGACTTCGCAGAAGGCGGGCAAGCCATCGGCGGCATCCACCCAGGCAGACTGCGCGGGCGAACCGCCGAAGCTTTCGCCGTTGAGGACAGCGCAGCGCGCCTGGTCGGTCAGCGCGGAATCGGGCGGAACGTCGCCCGGCGCGGTGGCGCAAGCGGCGAGGACGAGCAGGCTGGAACAGGCGGCGATGTGGCGCATGGTGGCTCCGTCAGGCGATGGTGAGGCGGGTAATGGTCCAGCCCTGGCCGGACCGGGACAGGCTGGCGTCGATCTGGCGGCTGGCGCGCGTTACCGCGCTGCCCTGGCCCTGGAACCGGGCCATCTTCTCCAGCGTGGAATCGCCGGCAAAATTGGTTTGCAGGTCCACCTGCGCGCGCGATTGCCAGGTGGCGCTGTTGCCGTCTGCGGCGAAGGCCAGCAGCGGATCGTGGCCGGCATCTTCGCGGATATGGCAGACCTGCGGGTCGATCCGGATCGCGGACGAACTGGCGACGAAGCTGCTGCAATCGCCATCCCCGTTGAACCGGCGGACGAACATGCGGACAAGGCCCGCCACGGCGCGTTCGTCTTCCAGCCGGGCAAGGCGCGCGGCGCTGTCGTCGGCAGCCAAGGCCGCCACGGGCGCCAGTGCGGCAATTGGCGCGGCGGCGAGTGCGCCCAGCTTCAGGGCATCGCGGCGGGTGCTGGTCATACCGGGTAACCTCCCTGCTTTTCGGAAAGGTAGGGCAGGACGTGCTCGAACCGCCCCGCGTGACGGGCGTAAGCACCCACCGGGCTGATGCTGAGCCCGTGCGCGCCCATGTGATAGCTGATCCCGCTGTCGTGCATGGTGCGCATGTTGATGAGGATGGTGCCCAGCGTGCCGTTGCACGCTTCCTCCTGCCAGCGCACGAAATAGAGCTGGTCGCGGATCTTCACATAGTCGCCGCTGCCGCTCCATTCCGCGCCGCCGTGCTGGCTGGGGGTGAAGATCACCCAGCTGACAGTGTTGGGGCTGGAATAGACGTGCATCGAGGTGAGGCCGGGGGAGTAGGACCAGGTGAAGGCGCGCCCGATCAGGTCCGTGGTGCGTTCGTGCCGGGCATCTCCGCAATCGGGAATGTCCTGCCCCACGATCTTGCCGAACAGCGTTTCGGCCCCCGCCTCGTTGGCGAAATAGGGGGTGTTGAGATAGCCGCGAAAGCAGGTCGCCTTGCCGCTGTCGAGGTCGGCCACCACGATGTGGCCATCGTGGTTCGCGCCGCCCACGAAATGGCCGAAGATGAACACGCCGGGCATGGTCTGCCAGGCGTTGTAGCGCCCGCGCGTCCAGTCGCCGCCATCGGCGCGCCATTGCACTTCGTCGGCACCGGCAAAGCGATAGTCGACCCGCAGGCCGCCGTCGTAATGGATGGCGAATTCACGGCCCGCCAGCGCGTCGCTGGGCGGCAGGCCGTGGCCCGCCATGGGGCTGGCGCGTTCGAACACCTGCACGCCGTGTTCGGCAATGGCGGCATCCACCTCGGCAGGCGTCATCCGCTCCATCGTTTCCAGCGGGCGATAGATGCGCCGCGCGCCCTTGGGGCCATCGGGCATGGCCAGCGGATCGCCCGACACATCGCCAAATGTCTCGAACCGGGCGATCTGGCCCAGCCATTCGCCGTGGCCGCGGAACATGTAGAATTCCAGTTCGTCCGCGCCGTTGAAGCCCAGCCGCAGGCCCACGCTTTCCAGCCGGTTCGCGTCCATCACGTACATGTGCCACAGGCCGGAAAACTCGGCTTCCGTGCGGGTGTAGAGGTAAAGGTCTTCGGTCAGCCTGATGTAGTCGGACGGGGCGGAATAGCCGCGCCCCTCGGCCAGGCGATCCAGTTCGATCCAGTGGCTGAAGGCGGCGCTGGGGTAATAGTCGATGGTGCGATTGCCATTGTCCTCGCGCCACAGGCAGGCGCGGCCTTCGCAGCGGTTGGTGGGCATGTGGGGTTCGGCGGCAGGCGATCCGTGGCCCATTTCTGTGTGTTCAGTGTCGGCATGGCCATGCCAGATCGCCCGGTTGACCTCGCGCGCCTTGGGGGCGGGACCGTCGCCGAACCACAGCTCGATCAGCGTGGCACGGTTGTCGTGCCGGTCCCAGGCAATGGCATAGCCACGGGTGCTGCGCGGCACCAGCAGCGCGATCAGGGTGACATGGTCCAGCCGCAGCGCGCCATAGCCGGTTTCCGCCGCGCCGAAAGTCACCCGTTGTTCGGGCAGGAAGTGGAAGTCGATATCCTCCGCCCCTTCGCAGCGCAGGCGCAGGGTGGTTCCGGCCAGGTCGTCGAAGGGTTCGCCGCTGGCAGGTCCGGCAAGGGCAGGGGCAGCCAGCGCCCGCGCCACCTGGTCGATCGACAGGTCGGTATAGTCGTACCGGAACAGCGGAATGTCCGGATAGGCCCGACGTTCAGTCATGTGCCATGTCCCCTCTCTCGCGCTGGTGGATGCCACAGGCGAGGGCGGGTGCCTAGCTCTTTCGTTGACTTAGTCCGTTGTCGCGCCTTTCCTACAGCGCGCCGATCTGGCCCCTGTGGCGGCGATGTTTGCCTGCCTGCCAGATGCGATTGCCACGGCCCGTCGGGGGGCTGTGGCTGCCAGCGTGGCGGAAGGTCACACAGAGGGCGACGAATTGCCTTGTAAGATGCTGATTACAAGCCGGAAAGTGCCGAACAGGAATTTCGCAACGCACCGCCTGGCTGTCACACCTTCGTGCCGCCGCGCGCCTTCGCGCTTGCACAAGCGTCACTGTTGCGCAAAAGGCCGCGCACCATGTTCAGCTCCGATCTGCTCGCCGCCGCTCAAGTATCCAAGGCCTGGCCGTTCCAGGAAGCGCAGCGGCTCGCCAAACGCTATCCCGGTGGCAAGACTGCCCAGGACGGAACAGCCCAGCCGGTGCTGTTCGAAACCGGCTATGGCC
>JAGREI010000188.1 GCA_020446625.1 Erythrobacter sp. | reverse complement strand
CTTGCGGATATCCTTGAGATAGGCGCGCTCGTCCTCGGCGCAGAAGGCGATCGCCACGCCATCGGCACCCGCACGCGCGGTGCGGCCGATGCGGTGGACGTACTGTTCGGGCACGTTGGGCAGCTCGTAGTTGATGACGTGCGACACACCCGGAATGTCGATCCCGCGCGCGGCCACGTCGGTGGCGATCAGGATCGGCACCTTGGCGCGCTTGAACTCGTCGAGCGCCTTGATCCGCTGCGGCTGGCTCTTGTTGCCGTGGATGGCGTTGGAGGGAATGCCGACCTGCGCCAGCTTCTTCACCACGCGATCCGCGCCGTGCTTGGTGCGGGTGAAGATCAGCACGCGCTCGAACTTGCCCGGTACCGGGTGGCGTTCAGCCAGGATCATTTCGAGCAGGGTCTGCTTCTCGTCCTGCTGCACCATGAACAGGTACTGGTCGATCCGTTCCGCCGTGGTGGCGGCAGGGGTAACCGAAACGGTGACCGGATCGTGGCAGTACTTGCCCACCAACTCGCGGATCTGCGCGGGCATGGTGGCGCTGAAGAACAGCGTCTGCCGATCCTGCGGCACCAGCTGGCTGATGCGGCGCAGCGCGTGGATGAAGCCCAGGTCGAGCATCTGGTCCGCCTCGTCGAGCACCAGGATCTCCACGCCGTTCAGCTGGAATGCCTTCTGGTCGATCAGGTCGAGCAGGCGGCCCGGCGTTGCCACCAGGATATCGCAGCCACGGTGCAGCTTGTTGCGATCGCGGTTCACCGAGGTGCCGCCGACGATCGATTCGACCTTGAGGCCCGCCAGCGCGCCATAGTCACGCGCCGAATCGGCGATCTGACCGGCCAGTTCGCGCGTGGGGGCCAGCACCAGCATCCGGCAGGACTTGAACGGGATGCGGTTGTCGGCCTTGCGCAGGTTGTCGATGCTGGGGAGCATGAAGGCGGCAGTCTTGCCGGTGCCGGTCTGCGCGATGCCGAGCAGGTCGCGCCCTTCGAGCACGGCAGGGATCGCCTGCGCCTGGATCGGCGTGGGGGTGTTGTAGCCCTTCATGTCGAGGGCCTGGAGCACGGGCTGCGACAGCCCGAGCTGGTCAAAAGTGGTAGTCATTTTACGTGTTTAACTCGCAATATGTGCGGTGAGCGCGCAGCCAGACAGGCGCGCGCCATCGCGGGGTTTGAAAACCGCCCGCGTGAAAAGGGAAGTCTGGGATAAAAGACCGAAGGGCTGCCGGGACGGGCCATGTCTCTAGCCGGTCACTTCACGCTGGCGCGCGCTTCGATGGGCGGCATATGGTGCAATGCAGCGCGAAAGTCAATTTCTTTCGTCCCGCCGCACGATCATTTCGCTTGCGAGTCGCTCGCCAGACGCGCACCTCTTGCCCAAGGGGGAAGTGCAGATGAGCAAGGCGAAAGTCATTCGCCACATGGCCGGACCGGGGCTGCTGTTTACCGGCGCTGCCATCGGCACCTCGCACCTGGTCCAGTCGACCCGCGCGGGCGCGGTGTTCGGCGCGGCGCTGATCGGGGTGATCGTGCTCGCCAACGTGCTCAAGTACCCCGCCTATCGCTTCGGCATGGATTTCAGCCACGCCCGCCGGCAATCGCTGCTGCACGGCTATCGCGAGTTGGGTGGCTGGGCATTCTGGCTGTTCCTGCTGACGGTGGTGCCGCTGGTGCCGATCGTCTGGGCGGCGCTGGCGGCGGCGACCGCAGGCATCATCGCGGCGGTGTTCGGACAGTTCCTGTCGGTCCCGATGCTCGCCGCGCTGGTGCTGCTGGGTTCGACCCTGCTGCTGCTGGTGGGCGGTTACCGCCTGCTCGACAAAGTCAACGCGGTGATGCTGGCCTTCCTCGTCGCCTCCACCCTCATCACCACCGCCATGGTGCTGCCCGACGTGGCATGGGGCACGCTGGCGGACTTCAGCTGGACGCGGCAGGCCACCGCGCTGCTCTTCATCGTGGCGCTGGCGGGGTTCATGCCCAGCCCGATGGACGTGTCGATGATCCTCTCGCTGTGGAAGGTGGAGGCGGACGACACCCTGCCGC
>JAGREI010000187.1 GCA_020446625.1 Erythrobacter sp. | reverse complement strand
TTCAGGCCGTGCCGGTCGGTATAGGTGCGGGTCAGCTTGCTGGCGATCTTGGTGCAGAACACCGGCCCGGCTTCCACGCCCAGGTAATGCTCGATCGCGGCCAGGTCGAAACGGGCGAAGTGATAGATCTTCACCCGCGCCGGATCGGCCAGCACGGCCTTGAGGTTGGGCGCGTCATAGGTGCTGTTCACGCCGAAGCGGACGAGGTGTTCGTCACCCCTGCCATCAGCGATCTGCACCAGGCACAGCCTGTCGCGCGCGGTTACGAGGCCCATGGTCTCGGTATCGACGGCCACCGGGCCATCGGCAAGGACGCCTGCGGGCAGGTCTTCTTCGTGGAAATGCACAGCCATAGGGCTTGGCCTTAGTCCGATTGGGGATTGGAGGGAAGGGCGGCTTTGCGCCTCGTGGCCAATGACCCTACACCCGCTGGTGGTGAGCCTGTCGAACCACGCTGGCACGGCGCGAGCGTCCTTCGACAGGCTCGGGACGAGCGGAGTTCTGTTTTGGCGGAGACCATTCCGGAAAGCTGGGCCGAGGTGCTCGAACCCGTGCTGGCCACGCCGGAGGCGCGGCGGCTGGGTGGCTGGCTGCGCGCCGAGGAGGAGGCCGGCAAGGCGATCTATCCGCCGCGCGGGTGCCGCCTGAAGGCGCTCGAACTCACTCCGCTCGACAGCGTGCGGGTGGTGATCCTGGGGCAGGATCCCTACCATGGGCCGGGGCAGGCGCACGGGCTGTGCTTCTCGGTGCCCGAAGGCGTGCCGCCGCCGCCATCGCTGGTGAACGTGTTCAAGGAACTGCACGGCGATCTTGGCCTGCCGCGCCCGGCGCATGGCAACCTGGAACACTGGGCGCGGCAGGGCGTGCTGCTGCTCAACAACACCTTGACCGTGCAGCAGGGGCAGGCGGGCAGCCACGCCGGCAAGGGCTGGGACGCGATCACCGATGCCTGCGTGGCGGCGGTGGCGGAACGGGCCGAGCCCAGCGTCTTCGTGCTCTGGGGCAGCCACGCGCAGGGCAAGGCGGCGCGCATCCCGGCGCTGCGCGAGGGCGGGCGGCACCTGCTGCTCAAGAGCGTCCACCCCAGCCCGCTGTCCGCCCATCGCGGCTTCTTCGGCTCGCAGCCGTTCAGCAAGGCCAACGCCTTCCTCGAAGCGAACGGGCGGGGCAGCGTGGACTGGTCCCTGGCCTAGGCGGGGGAGGCTTTCGGGTCGATCCGGGCAAGGCTGATCGCGAAGCCGCAAGCCTCTGCCGTGTCGACCATGAATTCCTGATAACGCTGGAAAAAACCGCCCAGGTGCCGGTCGATCTCGTCCTGCGTATAGTCGAGCGAATGGACGCACGGGTGGCCCGCAGCGGCGGCGCGACGCATGGCTTCGTCGCCATCGTCCACTCCGAAGAACACGCTCATCACCCCTTCGCCCCGGTGCGCGAGGAAGGGCGAAACCGCGCTGTCGTGCTCGCGTCCGGGCAGCGGGGCGCACAGTTCGATTCCCGCATCCCAGGCGATCGATACCGCGATTCCGAAGGGCTCGCCGGTCCAGTCCGCATCGTGGAAAGTGGCGCCGAGCATGTCGCTGTAGAGCGCCTTGGCCTGTTCCATGTCGCGTACCGCGATCATCACCCGATTTACTCCGCGCAATCCCATGCTCGTTCCTCTCCAGTTGGCTGGCCGGGCCTTTGCAAGGTTTCGCCGGGGATGGAAAGGGCGGCCCTTTCCCATTCCTTCCCTCGCCATCGCCGCAGGGCAGCGAAGTTGACGAAGTTGACATCGTGACGATCCGCAAAACCGCTAAATATGCCGGAATTTCATATGGTTATGTCCAGATTGCGAAGTTGACACCCAGGGCGAAGACTTTGCCTTTCAACACCCGATGGAACCATTGGCTTTGACAAGCCGGGCTGGTGTAGGAAAGCTGCTGGCTCAACCTGGGAAAGAGGGATTCATGAAGCGCGCGATTTTCGCTGTCGGCCTGTTGCTGGCGGCCTGCACCACTGCCCTGGCCACTCCGCCGCAGGAGGCCGCAGCACCCGCCGCGCCGCAGCGCGCCCAGTTCGACCTTGGTCGTCCCTACCTGGGTGGGCCGCTGCCGGGCGGGTTGCAACTGGTGCTGCCGCCGCCCGCGCCCGATTCGGCGCGGATGCTGCGCGACCTGGAGGTGAACGAGGCGGCCATGGCCGGGCAGGGCGGGCCGCGCTGGCAGCTGGCCGCGCGCGATGCCTTCCTCGGGCCGGGCTGGGTGGGCAATGCCTTCTCGTGCAGCGCCGGGGTGACGATCTCGGACGCGACGACGCCGGTGCTGGCCAATCTGCTGCGCCGCACGGCGACCGATTTCGCCATGTCGGCTGGCGCGGTGAAGGATCACTACAACCGCCAGCGGCCTTTCGCCGCCAACGGCACGCCCAGTTGCACCCCCGATGACGAGGCGGGGCTGGCGCACAACGGCTCCTATCCTTCGGGCCACAGCGCCATGGGTTTCGGCACCGGGCTGGTGCTGGCCGCGGTCCTGCCCGATCACGCCGCCGCATTGGTGCGGCGCGGGCGCCAGTTCGGGGAAAGCCGCGCCCTGTGCAACGTCCACTGGCAGAGCGATGTCGAGGCCGGGCAGCTGGTCGCCAGCGCCACCTTCGCTCGCCTGCAATCGGATGGGGCCTATCGCGCCGACGTGGAAGCCGCGCGCGCCGAACTGGCCACGGCCCAGCCGCTGGATGCGGCGGCGCAGGCGGCCTGCCAGGCCGATGAAGCGGTGCTGGGCGATTAGGCCGCACGTTGCAATCGGGCCGCCGTTTCAATGCCCGCCGCAGGCGAGCAATTTTCGCACCCAAAGCCGCAAAGGCGCAAAGAATAGGCGCATCCCTCTTTGCGCCTTTGCGGCTTTGCGTGAACCGGAAATCCTGCGGCTGCGCCGCTTAACCCAGCGCGATGAAATCGCTGAGCGGGTAACGCGCCACTTCGGCGTTGTCGGCATCGAACACCAGCAGGTTGTGCGCCATGGTCAGGCGCCCGCCCACCAGTTCGCGCGAGGCCATCTGCCGCGCGGCCTGCTTGGCCACATAGCCCACCAGCGATGCGTCGGTAAGATCGAAGGCGAGTTCGCGGTGTGCGAACCCGTCGCCGTCGAATCGGAAGCGATAGTTGGCCATGATCGACCCTGTTGGAGGCGATCAATGTTACAGATTTGCGACTCTGTGACGGCCGCGCCGTAATCAGCGCGGCAGCTGGGTGGCCCCCATCAGCGCCTCGTCCACGGCGGCGGCGCACTGGCGGCCTTCGCGGATGGCCCAGACCACCAGCGACTGGCCCCGGCGCATGTCGCCGCAGGCCCAGATCTGCTCGTCGCTGGTGTGATAGTCGTGCACGTTGGCCGCCACGTTGCCGCGCCCGTCCAGTTCCACGCCCGCCTGGTCGATCATGCCCTGCTTGCGCGGGCCGAGGAAGCCCATGGCGAGCAGGATCAGGTCCGCCTTCAGCGTGAATTCGCTGCCCGGCACTTCGGCCAGCTTGCCGCCCTGCCAGTCGGCGCGCACGCACTTGAGGCCGGTGACCTTGCCGTCTTCGCCCACCACTTCCTTGGTCAGCACGGCCCAGTCGCGGTCCACGCCTTCGTCGTGGCTGGTGGAGGTGCGCAGCTTCATCGGCCAGTCGGGCCAGGTCAGCAGCTTGTTTTCCTTCTCCGGCGGCTTGGGCATGATCTCGATCTGGGTGACCGAGGCCGCGCCCTGGCGGTTGGAGGTGCCGACGCAGTCCGAGCCGGTATCGCCGCCGCCGATCACGATCACGTGCTTGCCCGTGGCGGTCAGCGTGCCGCGCGGGGCGGCGCGGGTTTCATCGTCGCCCGCCACGCGCTTGTTCTGCTGGGTGAGGAATTCCATCGCCAGCCGCACGCCGGGCAGTTCGGCGCCGGGGATCTGGAGCGGCCGCGCATCTTCCGCGCCGCCCGCCAGCACCACCGCGTCGAAGTTTTCCTTCAGGCTCTTGATCGAGACGTCGACGCCCACCTCGGTGCTGGTCTTGAACACCACCCCTTCGGCTTCCATCTGCACCGCGCGGCGGTTGATGAGGCTCTTCTCCATCTTGAAGTCGGGNNTCGGGGATGCCGTAGCGCAGCAGCCCGCCGACGCGGTCGTTCTTCTCGAACAGCGTCACCGAATGGCCGGCGCGCGCCAGTTGCTGGGCGCAGGCCATGCCCGCGGGGCCGGAACCGACCACGGCCACGCTCTTGCCGGTCTTCTTTTCCGGCACCTGCGGCGTGATCCAGCCTTCCTTCCACCCGCGATCGACGATGGCGCATTCGATCGACTTGATGGTGACGGGCTGGTCGATGATGTTCAGCGTGCAGCTCGCCTCGCACGGGGCGGGGCAGACGCGGCCGGTGAATTCGGGGAAGTTGTTGGTCGAGTGCAGCGTTTCGAGCGCGGCCTGCCAGTTGCCTTCGTAGACCAGGTGGTTCCAGTCCGGGATGATGTTGTTCACCGGGCAGCCGTTGTGACAGTAGGGAATGCCGCAGTTCATGCAGCGGCTCGCCTGTTCGCGCAGCGCCGGTTCGGCGTGCGGGATGACGAATTCCTTGTAGTGCTTCAGCCGCGCCTTGGGGTCGGCGTAGGTGCGATCCTTGCGGTCGACTTCGAGAAAGCCGGTTTCCTTGCCCATCTGTCTAAATCCTATTCCGCCGCGACCGAGGCCGCAGCCTCACGCTCTGCCTCGAGCTGCTTGAGCGCGCGGGCATAATCCTTCGGCATCACCTTGATGAACTTCGGCAGGGCCTCGTCCCAGTTGTCCAGCAGCTCTGCCGCGCGGGCCGAGCCGGTGTGCAGCTTGTGCCGTTCGAGCAGCACGCGCAGGCGCGCCGCGTCGTGGTACAGCGGATCGCCCATCCCGTAGTCTTCCACCGAGACCGGGCGCTGCTGCGGCAGGCCGGTGCCGTCAGGCTCGTCCGCTGCCGGGTCGATCGTCATCAGTTCGACCTGCGCCATGTTGCAGCGGCTTTCGAAGGTGCGATCGGGATCGTAGACGTAGGCAATGCCGCCGCTCATCCCGGCGGCGAAGTTGCGCCCGGTCTGGCCCAGCACGGCCACCACGCCGCCGGTCATGTATTCGCAGCCATGATCGCCCGTGCCTTCGACCACTGCCACGGCACCCGAATTGCGCACCGCGAAGCGTTCGCCCGCGACGCCGGAGAAGTAGGCTTCGCCCGCGATCGCGCCGTAGAGGCAGGTATTGCCGACGATGATGTTGGTGGTCGGCTCGCGCCCGACTCCGTCAGGCTGGCGCACGATCACGCGGCCGCCCGACA
>JAGREI010000186.1 GCA_020446625.1 Erythrobacter sp. | reverse complement strand
TCGAACGCTTCTGCGACCTGCTCGATTCGATGAACCGCGAAACCGCTACCCGCTACCTGATCGTCACCCACAATGCCGTCACCATGAGCCGGATGCACCGCCTGTTCGGCGTGACCATGGTTGAACGCGGTATCTCGCGACTGGTGAGCGTGGACTTGGGCGAGGCAGAGGCGCTGGCGGCGGAGTAGGTTCGAAGTCAGGTGAGGTAGATAATGATCCCGGACTATCAAACACTCATGCGACCGGTGTTGGCCTCTGCGGCACAAGGTCCGCGGAAGATTTCAGACGTTGTAGAGGAAATGTCCGCGCACTTCGGCCTTAGTGAGGCCGAAAGGCAGCAACTTCTGCCGAGCGGCCAGCAAACCACCATTGCGAACCGTACCCATTGGGCGCGGAGTTACCTCAAGCAAGCGGGTCTGGTTAGGAATATCCGGCGCGGTTGGTTCGAGATAACCGATCGCGGACGCGATATCCTTGAGGATCAGAATGTCCGGATCGACTCAAAGTTTCTCGAACGATTCGAAGAGTTCCAAGAGTTCAAGGATCGCGGAAAGAGCGGAGAGGTCACTTCTAATCTAGAATTGGGCCAGTCTTCCGTTGATCTCGAGCCAAGCACGCCGGATGAAACGCTACAAGCGGCGCATCGAAAACTGGAAGACGCACTCGCCGCCAGCCTCCTGGACTATGCACGAACATCCTCGCCGGCGTTCTTCGAACAACTCATCGTCGATCTTTTGGTAGCGATGGGCTACGGTGGATCATCGTCGGAGGCTGGTCGAGCTCTAGGCCAATCAGGCGACGATGGAGTGGACGGAGTGATAGATCAGGACGCTCTTGGCGTTGACCAGATTTATCTGCAAGCGAAGCGATACCAAGCCAACAACAGTGTCGGGCCTGCGCACATCCGCGATTTCTACGGTGCCTTGAGCATCAAGAAAGCGACGAAAGGAATTTTCGTCACCACCTCACACTTTACGTCATCTGCTCAACAGACCGCGCGTGACCTGGGCTTGAGGATTGTCCTGATCGACGGACCGCAGCTCGCCAAGTTGATGATCCAACACAACGTCGGATGCCGAGACAAGGAAGTGCTTCATATCAAGCAGATAGACGAAGCCTACTTCGACACTGAGACGCTCGCCGCAGAGTAAAGCTTACTCCCCGCCGTCCCGCTTCCGCTCCCTGAAACCGTTATACGCATCCAGCACCTCGCGCATTTTCGCCAGCGCCTCTGCCCGCTGGCGGTCGTCGCGCAGGTGGGCAAGGCGCGGTTTCAGCGTGGTGGCGAAGTCGGCGTAGCTGTTCTGCCAGTCGCGGCCCAGCGCCTGGCCCAGGTCGGCGCGGCCCGTCTCCAGCCGTTCGGCAGGGGCGCCGGGCGGCAGGCTGTAGCGTTCCCCGATCTGCGGCAGCCGCACTTCCAGCCGTGGCTGGCGGCGTTGCAACTCGCGCCGCATGGCCTCCAGCGCGCCCGGCTCGCCGTGGTCGAGGAACAGGCTGCCCGCGATCGGGCAGCGCGCGTCGATCCATTCGAGCAGTTCGGTCTGGTCGGCATGGGCGGAATAGGAATCGATCGAGCGGATCTGCGCGCGCACGCTCACTTCCTTGCCGCTGATCCGCACGCGTTGCGCGCCTTCCAGGATCACCCGGCCCAGCGACCCTTGCGCCTGGTAGCCGACGAACAGCACGGTCGAATCGCGGCGGTGCAGGTTATGGATCAGGTGGTGGCGGATACGCCCGCCTTCGCACATGCCCGATGCCGCCAGGATGATCGCGCCCGACATGGAGTTGAGCCGCATCGATTCCGCCGTATCGCTGACGTAGTGCAGTGATGGGTGGTTGAACACGTCCTGCCCGCCGGTGTCCTCCAGCTGCCCGGCATAGCGTTCGAACACCTCGGTGGTGCGGTTGGCCAGCGGCGAATCGACGAAGACCTGCGCGTGCGGGAACACGCCCGAGGCGATCAGGTGGTGCAGGTCGAGCAGCAGTTCCTGCGTGCGTTCGAGCGCGAACACGGGAACGATCAGATTGCCGCCACGCACCAGCGCCGCCTGCACTTCGGATTGCAGCAGCTTGCGCCGCTGGGCGATGGTCACCTTTTCGCGCGTGCGGTCGCCATAGGTGCTCTCGCAGATGACATGGTCGATCCCGTGCGGGGCTTCGGGATCGGGCTGGAACGCCTTGTTCTCCGGCCCCACGTCGCCCGAACAGACCACCCGCGCCCCGCCCGCCAGCAGCTCGACCGAAGCCGAGCCGAGGATATGCCCGGCGTTCCATAGCCGGGCCTGGAAGCCGGGGGCAGGCTCGAACGCTTCTTCCAGCGGCACCGGCTGGCACTGGTGCCAGGCGCGGTTGGCATCGGCGGCGGTGTAGAGCGGCTCGAACGGCTCTTCGCCCGCGCGATCGCGCCGCCGGTTGCGGCGTTCGGCGTCGTATTCCTGGATACGCCCGGCGTCGGCCAGCATGTGTTCGAGCAGGTCGCAGGTCGGCTGGGTACACCATATCGCGCCGGTGAAGCCCTGCGCCACCAGCCGGGGCAGCAGCCCGGAATGGTCGATGTGCGCGTGGGTCAGTACCACCGCATCCACGCTGGCAGGGTCGAAGGCGAAGTTCTCGAGATTGAGCAGTTCGAGCGAGCGGGAGCCCTGGAACAGCCCGCAGTCGACCAGAATGCGGCTGGAGCCCAGCACGAATTCCATGCACGACCCCGTCACCGTTCCGGCCGCGCCGTGAAAGGCCAGGCTTAGCTGCTTGTCGCTCATCTTCCCTCCCGAACCGATGCGCTGCGCATGGTCCACCTAGGAGGCTAAACCCAATCGTCCGCCTTGTCGCAGGTCAAATGGGTCGCAGGTCAATTCAGGCGGTCTGCCCGGCGGCGTAGAGCAGACGGCCCGGCCCCAACAGGTCCAGCACCGCGGCAATCTCGCCCTGTTCGAAGGCGAAGCAGCCCAGGCTGCGCCCCACCCGGCCCGCGCTGATCGCCATGTCGGCATCGACGTAGTCCGCCCCGTGGATCACGATGGCGCGGTCAAAGGCATTGCTGTTGTCGCTCTCCAGCCCGTGCAGGCGGCGCGAGCGGCCGTGTTGCCCGACGTATTCCTCGCCGGTCACGAAGCTGCCGCGCGACGAGGCGTTCGATCCGGGGCGGTTGGAGAAGCGTTCGGCAAAGCCCGAATTGGCCGGGTCCGATCCGCGCCCGTGCGATACCAGCAGCGAACGGATCACCTCGCCGCTCTCGGCATTGACGATGTGGAAGCGGAATTCGCGCGAATGCACGGTGTAGTCGGCCAGGCCGATGCGATCGGGACTGGCGATTTGACCCATGTGCCGGGCCAGCGCGGCGCGAGCTTCGGCAAACACGCCTTGCGGCTCGGGCGCGGCGGGTACGGCAGGCACCAGCTGCGGCATCGGAGACGGGGCCAGCCCCGCCGATGCCATCGAGCGCGAAGTGACCAATGCCCCGCCCAGCGCCACGGCGGCGCGCACGAACATGCGTCTACTGAGTTCCATTTTGTGCGATCCCGTCTATCTTTTCCTTCGAGGTGGGGATGCTGCGTCCCTGTGGCAAGGCGCCTGCGCCAAAGGGTGACGATGAAGCGTTTGGTGGTTGTGGCGGGTATGGCCCTGGGGCTGTTGGCGGCTCCTGCCGGGGCGGTGGATGGTGTGCACTGGAGCAGCAGCGACCTCGCCACGCTGGATCGCTGGGTGGATGCCGCGCCGCTCGACGCCCTGCCCCGCCCGTCGACCGACGCATTGCAGGCCGCCCGCGATGGCACGGACCGGGCCATGGTGGACGAGGCGGCAGATGCGCTGGCGCTGCGGCTGGCGCGGATGCAGCTGCTGGGCGCGGCCAGCGCGGCGCAACGCAGCGGCTGGAACATCGACGACAGCGACGAGGCGCTGCCGCTGGAGGTCGTGCTGGCGGCTGCCCTCGCCACCGACACGCTCGACCGCTTCTTCGCGCAGTTGCGCCCCACGCATCCCGACTACGCCGCCCTGCGCGCAGCCTATGGCACCGAAACCGGCGCCGCGCGCCGCCGGACCATCGGCCGCAACATGGAACGCTGGCGCTGGATGCCACGCGAACTGGGGCAGGACTATGTGTTGGTGAACGCCGCCCGGTTCGAAGCTTACCTGTGGCGCCAGGGCAGCCTCGACAGCACCTGGCGGGTGATCGTCGGGCGACAGCGCACGCCCACCCCGGTGTTCCAGGCGCAGATCGAAGGCGTGGTGCTCAATCCGTGGTGGGAAGTGCCCGCCAGCATCGTGCGCGAAAGCGTGGGCGCACTGGTGCGCAACAGCCCCGCAGCGGCGCGGGCGCGCGGCTATGTGGTGGAGAACGGCCGCTATCGCCAGCGACCTGGGCCGAACAACGCGCTGGGGCAGATGAAGCTGGTGATGCCCAACCCTTACTCGGTCTACATGCACGATACGCCCAACCGAAACCTGTTCGACGAGGAAGTGCGCAGCTTCAGCCACGGCTGCATCCGCACCGGCGACGCGATCGGCTTTGCCACCACCCTGCTGGAGGGCGTGGCCAGCCGCGAGGAAGTGGACGCGATCCTCGCCTCCGGCCAGACGCGCACACTGGCGGTGGCGCATCCCATGCCGGTCTACATCACCTATTTCACCGCTGTCAGCGACGGTGCGGGCGGCGTGGCCGTGCTGGACGATATCTATGGCCGCGACGGACGCATCGCGGTGGCGACGGAGGACACCGGCCGCACATTCATGCAGGCGCTGGCCACCGCGCCGCAGGACGACGCCGAACTGGCGCAGGCGATCGAGTGCTAGTCAGCCAGAAAGGCCGCGCCCGCCTGATGGACCGTGCCGTGTGCGAAGCCCATCGGCTCAGTCGATGCTGACCGGCCCCGTGCGTCCGCTGCAAGCCGGGTGCTGGCTCAGCACATAGCTCTCGTTCTGCATCGTCGGCGCGCGCAGGGTGTAGGCACCCTGGTTGATCGTGAACAGATCGCCGAACCCACTGCGCTGGCGGCGGAGTAGCCGGTCTCAGTGCCTCGTCAGGGAGCCACTAGTTATCGCATAATTCGAGCTTTCGGCTCTCACGAGTTGCATGCCCTCGAAATCGAAGCGAACGCGAGACCGGTTGTCGAAACTTGCAGAGAAGAATTCGATCTCCAAACTTCTGTCAGGACAGACGCCGGGAGGTGGCGGCGGGACATTGAACGGATCGACGCCTTGTAGAACATATCTATCGGCGTCGATTGAACGAAAAAGCTCGGCAAAGCCTTCAGGCCCAGTGTAAATCTGGCCAACATGAGATCGGCGGATGATTTCAGCATCGGCTGCTATCCGGCTGTCGAGAAATAGATCGTTGCCGTCTAGAGCAGCCACAGTCAGCTCAAGTGCGAACTCGAGATAGAACTGCTCCACTTCTGACGCGCTTTCCCAGTTTTCCGTTCCCCCAGTGCAAGGGTTCGACCCCAAAGCGGCGAGCAAGATCAAACTTGGGTTCATTCACAATAGATAACAGGCAATTGAAATTCGGCAATATTGCTAGTTGCCCTTCCGCGAAATCACCCACTGCTGCGACTTGCTCGGTGCCTTGTCGTCGCGGTGGACGCACCCCGCCCAGCAACACGGACGGCGTTTCCCCTCACGCAGGCTGTCGACCATCCACGCCACGCGTTTCTTCCGGGTCGGCTCGCGCTTGGCGTCGTCGATCCAGCAGATGAACTCGTTGCGCGCCAGCGGGGTAAGGCTCTCCCACAGCGCCAGCACGCCAGCGTCAGCGGTCAGCGCCGCCTGGATATCCGCGCCCGCCTGATGGACCGTGCCGTGTGCGAAGCTCATCGGCTCAGTCGATGCTGACCGGCCCGGTGCGCCCGCTGCAAGCGGGGTGCTGGCTCAGCACATAGCTCTCGTTCTGCATCGTCGGCGCGCGCAGGGTGTAGGCACCCTGGTTGATCGTGAACAGATCGCCGAACCCACTGCGCTGGCGGCCGCGGATGGTGAAGTCGCCATAGCGCGCCTCCAGAGTGGCGCGCGCTTCAGTGGCCTGCGCGGGCGTCATGCCGGTGGGCAGGGCGCGTGTGATCCCGGTGACGGTCCAGCGCTGGTCTGCGGGCGTGTTCGGGTCAGACTGCATGGCCACGGTTACCGTGGTGAGGTTGCCGCTGGCGGTGGTGTAGGTGCCGGTCTGGTACTGGTGTTCGCAGGCCGCGATCACGTTGCCCATGCGCGCCAGCGCGCCGTTGTCGAACTTGCTGTCCGCAAAGTAGCCGACGAGGCCGGTGATATCCCCGCGATAGCGCCGTTCCATCCGCCCGGTTTCCTGCGGGCTGACCGAGCGCGTGCCAGCAGGCCCGTCGCCATAGCCGCGCGCCGTGTCCCAGGTGATGGCGCTCAGCTCCGCCAGCCCGTCTCCCAGGCACAGCTCCTCCAGGCAGGCGCGGCCCCCGCGCTGGTATTGCGCCTGGGCGGGCGCGGCGAACAGTGACGATACGAGCAGCGATGCGGCGGCTGCGCTGATGGCTTTCATGGTGGCATGTCCCCTGTTGTCCTGCCGGGAGTGTGACGGCCAGCGGCAGGCGAGGCAACCGAAAACCGGGCAATGCCATGGGCTTGCCTCGCACCTGCCGGTAATGGGTCCGAACCCTAGTCCAGCACGGCCCTTGGTCCGGCGCCCTTCAGTCCCAGCCGGTCGTCCTTGTTGTAGAGCTGGCATTTCTCGAGGCTCAGGCAGCCGCAGCCGATGCACTGGTCCAGCTGGTTGCGGGTGCGGGTGAGCAGGTTGATGCGCTGGTCGATCTCGAAGCGCATGGCGCGGCTGATCTTCTGCCAGTCGGACAGCGTGGGATTGCGGCCTTCGGGCAGCTTGGCCAGCTGCTCCTCGATCTCGGTCAGCCCCAGCCCCAGCTTTTGCGCGATCAGGATGAAGCTGACCCGGCGGATGTCGCTGCGCAGGTAACGGCGCTGGTTGCCATTGGTGCGCAAGGGGTGGAGCAGCCCCTTCTCCTCATAGAAGCGCAAGGCCGAAACCGCCACGCCGGTGCGCTTGGCCAGGTGGCCGATGGTGATGAAGCTGGCCTGCACGCGCGCCCTTTCCGGATTGTCACCACAATCCCCGATTTACACAAATGCTTGACCTCAACTTAGCTTGAGGTTGCATGAAAGGGCAAGCGGCGATTCGCATTGCGTCGCTCTATTGGATTTCAATCGTGATTTATCAATGTATTGTTAAGGATACCTGCCATCATGCCTAAAGGTCATATCGAACACGTCAACATCACCGTCAGCGATCCCGCGCGTTCGGCCGCGCTGTTCGAGACACTGCTGGGCTGGCATGTGCGCTGGCAGGGGCCGTCGCGCATGGGTGGCCATTCGATCCACGTCGGCACCGATGACACCTACCTCGCGCTCTACACCGACGGCAGCGACAGGCGCGGGCAAGTGAAGGGCGTGCCGCTCAATCACGTCGGCCTGCTGGTGGACGATCTGGCGGCGGCGGAGCGCGTGGTGATCGAAGCTGGCCTGAAGCCCTTCGGCCACGACGACTACGAACCCGGCGCGCGGTTCTACTTCTTCGACTGGGACGGGGTGGAATTCGAAGTGGTCAGCTATGCCTGACCACGCTCAGAACGCCTTCTCGTAGATGTGCGACACGTCCTCGTGCCATTCGCCGTAATAGCGGTCGAGGTGGCGCTGGGCGGGCACCTTGCCGCTCTCGACGATTTCCTTGAGCGGGTTGAGGAAGCCGGTCTCGTTGTCGCCCATCGAGTTGAGCCGGTTGCGCGCGGCCAGCCCGGAATGGGCGATTTCCAGCACTTCGCGCGCCAGGTCGCGCAAGGTGCCGCCGCCGGGGATCGCTGCGTCGAGCGCCTGCGCCGGCACCGCGTTGCGCAGCGCCTCGCGCTCTTCCATCGACCAGTGCTTGACCAGGTCCCAGGCGGCATCGAGCGCGCCATTGTCATACAGCAGCCCCACCCACAGGGCGGGCAGCGCGCAGATGCGGTTCCACGGCCCGCCATCGGCACCGCGCATTTCGAGGAAGCTCTTCA
>JAGREI010000185.1 GCA_020446625.1 Erythrobacter sp. | reverse complement strand
ATCGGCAAGAACATCGTCGGCGTCGTGCTCCAGTGCAATGGCTATGAGGTGATCGACCTGGGGGTGATGGTGCCGTGGTCGACCATCCTCGAAACCGCGCGCGAACATCATGCCGATATCATCGGCCTGTCGGGCCTTATCACCCCCTCGCTGGACGAGATGGTGACCGTGGCAGAGGAGATGCAGGAAGCCGAAATGGACCTGCCCTTGCTGATCGGCGGGGCCACCACCAGCCGCCTGCACACCGCGCTGAAGATCGACCCGGCCTATTCCGGCCCCGTGATCCATGTGCTCGACGCCAGCCGCGCGGTGGGCGTGGCCAGCCGCCTGCTGTCCGATACCGGGCGCGACGGGCTGGTGGATGATACCAAGGCCGAATACCAGGCCATGCGTGACAAGCGCGCGGGCAAGGAAGCGGCCCCGCTGCTGTCGCTGGCCGATGCGCGCGCCAATGGCTTCCGGCCCGACCTGTCGCAGAAGGCCCCCGCCCCCGCGCAGCCCGGCCTGCACGTGTTCGACGACTGGGACCTGGCCGATCTGGTGGCCGCCTTCGACTGGACGCCGTTCTTCCGCAGCTGGGAACTGGCGGGCGTCTATCCCGCCATCCTCGACGATCCCGTGGTGGGCGAAAGCGCGCGCCAGCTGAAAGCCGATGCCGATGCCATGCTGCAACGGATCGTGGGGGAGAAGTGGCTGACCGCGAAGGGCGTCTGTGCCTTCTGGCCGTGCCGCCGCGAGGAAGACGACATCGTTCTTTCTCCCCTCCCGCTTGCGGGAGGGGCCGGGGGAGGGCCTGTTCCGGCGTCGGAAGGCGACATGCCCTCCCCTAACCCCTCCCGCGAGCGGGAGGGGGCCGTGCTCATCCCCATGCTCCGCCAGCAAGTCTCCAAATCGCGCGATCGCGCCAACTTCTGCCTCGCCGACTTCATCGACCCGGCAGGCGACTGGATCGGCGGGTTCGGCGTGGCGATCCACGGGATCGAGCCGCACCTCGCCCGCTTCAAGGCCGATCACGATGACTATTCGGACATCCTGCTGAAGGCGCTGGCAGACCGTTTTGCCGAAGCCTTTGCCGAACGCCTGCACCAGCACGTGCGCACCCGCCTGTGGGGCTATGCACCGGACGAAAACTCGTCGAACGAAGAGCTTATCCGTGAAACCTACCACGGAATCCGGCCCGCGCCCGGCTATCCCGCCTGCCCCGATCACTCATTGAAGCCGATCCTGTTCGACCTGCTCGATGCCGGGGCCAATGCAGGCATGGAACTGACCAGCAGCAATGCCATGCTGCCCACCAGCGCGGTGAGCGGGTTCTACTTCGGCCACCCGGAATCGAGTTACTTCGGCGTTGCCCGGATCGGGCGCGACCAGCTGGAGGACTATGCCGCGCGCCGCGCCATGCCGCTGGCCGAGGCCGAACGTTGGTTGCGCCCCAACCTCGACTGACGCCTTTCCACAAGGCAGCCCCCGGCGTTTGCACTTCGTTGCATTCGATATTAGTTATGGCGGCAAGGACTGGAGTTTTCGATGAAGAATCGCACACTTGCCGCGCTAACGGCACTGGTTACGCTGTCGCTTGCCCCCGCTGCCCACGCCACCGACTGGTATCGCGCGGAATCGCAGCATTTTATCGTCTATTCGGAAGATACCGAGAACGAGACGCGCGAATTCGCGCAGGATCTGGAACGGCTGGACGAAGTGCTGCGCTTCATGAACGGCGTGGGCGCGGACGATGGCAGCCTGCCTCCCTCGGCCAAGGTCACGGTCTATCGCTTTGGCGAGACGGCGGACATGTCGGCGCTGGCGGCGGGCAATCGCAACAGCGGCATCGGCGGCTTCTTCATCCCCCGCGCGCACGGTTCGGTGGCCTTCGTCCCCCGCCGCCGCGACCGCCAGCGCGGCCGCAGCGCCAGCGAGCGGATCGACGAGGACATGATGCTGGATCCCAAGGCGATCCTGTTCCACGAATACGTCCACTATTTCATGTTCCAGCACCGCGATGCCCCCTATCCGCTGTGGTACAGTGAAGGCTTTGCAGAGCTGTTCTCGAACCTGGAATTCGGGGACGATTACTTCGTGATCGGGCAGGTGCCGCCATGGCGCAGCGCATCGCTGGCGACCATTTCGATCGACCTGCCCGACACCTTCGATCCGCCCGCGCGCGGCACGCGCGAGACGGTGGGCCGCACCTATGCCCACGGCTGGCTGATCGCCAGCCACCTCAACCTGAACCCCGCCCGACGCGGGCAGATGGGCGCCTACATGCAGGCGATCAGCCAGGGCGCCACGGTGATGCAGGCGGCAGAGCAGGCGTTTGGCGACCTGGAAGTGCTGCGCCGCGAGCTGGAGGAATTCCGCCGCGGCCGCTCGCGCATCCTGCGCGTGCCCTATTCCGTGCAGGCCGATCCGCCGGTGGAAATGCACCGGCTGACCGAGGACGAAGTGGCCCGCATGGACATGATGATCCGGTCCGAACGCGGGGTGGACGAGGCCGAGGCGCAGCGGCTGGTGCCGCAGGCGCGGCGACTGGTGGAACAGTACCCGCAAAGCGAGGCCGTGCTGCTGGCCGCCACCGAGGCCGAATTCGACGCCCGCAACTATGCCGAAGCCGAAAGCCTGGCCCAGCGCGCCATGACGCTGGACCCGGAATCGACCATGGCGGCGATCTACTATGCCGAAGTGCCGCTGCGGCAATCGTTCGAGGATCCGTCGCGACTGGCCGTGGCGCGCAGCCGCTTTGCCGCCGCCAACCGGATGGAAAACGATCACGCCTTCCCGCTCTACGGCTACTATCTCACCTACCTGCTGGATGACGGGCAGGAGATCCCCGAGACGGCCCGGCAGGCGCTGGAAGATGCCTTTGCCTACGCCCCCTTCGATCAGGACGTGCGGCGGGCGCTGGTTCACCTGCTGCTGCTGGAAGACCGCGCCCCCGAAGCGCGCGTGGTGGGCGCCAGCTACATGCTGGGCAACGGCCCCTTCGCCTGCCTGCTGCGCCACGAATTCGACGATTTCGATGCCGGCAACCGCGAACCGCTGCTGACCGAGCTGCGCCCCGATCATCCGGGCGAGTACCTCGACGAGGACGCCCGCGAAGCACGGCAGGACGAAGCCAAGGAACGCGCGCGCGCCTATGGCTGCGAGGTCGACGACTGAGTTACGCTCAGTAGGCGGTGATGGCGGCGCCCTTGCGTTGCCAGAACGGCGGCACGATCCGTCCGCGCCGCGTGGCCAGCACCAGCAGCCACACACCCGCGCCGGTGGCCACCACCAGCGCGAACAGCGTCGCTTCCAGCCCGAAGCCGCCGCCCGCCAGCAGTTCCGGCCCTTCCAGCCGGGCGCTGACCAGCCCCTGCACGTCGTTGCCCGATACCGCCACGCCCCACAGCGCCTGCACCATGTTCCACCCGGCGTGCAGGCCCATGGCCAGCCACAGCGAGCGGGTGAGCATGTAGGCCGCGCCCAGCAGCGTGCCTGCCTCCAGCGCGATGGCGACGGAGGAGAACACCGTGGCATTGTCGTTGCTGGCATGAAGGAAGCCGAACAGCAGCGAGCTGAGCACCAGCGCGATCCAGCTGCCCAGCCATTCCTCCAGCCAACGCAGCACGATCCCGCGCATCAGCAATTCCTCGAAGAAACCGGCGTAGATGCCGAACAGGAACACGATCGACAGCAGGTCACCCGTCCCGCCCGGCCCGGTGATACGATAGGCACCCGCCAGCGCCGCCAGCCCCACGCACAGCGATATCAGCACGGCCCCGCCCAGCCAGCCCAGCGACAGGTCGCGCACCATGCCTGTCAGCGGCAGGTCGTCGTGCCGCTTGCGCCCCAGCCGCCGGATCGCCAGCTTGTCCACCAGCAGGCACAAGGCGATCAGCAGGGCCACGCCCAGCGGCAGCGCCAGCCATTCGGGCAGGCTCGATTGCAACTGGTGGTTGAGATAGCTGGCCAGCATGGCCGCGCCGATCACCAGCGCCAGCGCCACCACCATGGCCACCAGCGGGAATTGCCACACTTTCAGCCACCAGGGGCGCTCGGCCACGGCAGCGGATGCGGTTTCGGCAACGGCGTCGGTCATGCAGGTCCTCCCTGCCGCAGCTTGTGAACCCGGCTGGCCGCCCTTGGCAAGCGCCCTGTCAGCGCTGGCCTTCGCGCTTCAGCAGTTCCTGCTTGATCGCCAGGCCATAGGCATATCCGCCCAGCGTGCCATCCGCCGCGATCACCCGGTGGCAGGGGATCAGCACGGCGATATTGTTCGCCCCGTTGGCCCCGCCCACCGCGCGGCTGGCGCTGGGTTTGCCGAGTTTGGCGGCAAGCTGGGCATAGCTGCACGTCTCGCCCGCCGGGATCTCGCGCAAGGCTTGCCACACGCGCTGCTGGAACACGGTCCCTTTAACGTCGAGCGGGATGTCCTGCCCGGTGCCGGGAGCCTCCACCGCCGCGATCACCCGGCCCAGCAG
>JAGREI010000184.1 GCA_020446625.1 Erythrobacter sp. | reverse complement strand
ATGGGCGGCACCAGCACCGACGTGTGCCACTATGCCGGCGAATACGAACGCACGGGTGACAGCATGGTGGCGGGCGTGCGCATCGCCGCGCCGATGATGCAGGTGCATACCGTGGCAGCGGGCGGCGGCTCCATTTGCCGGTTCGACGGGCAGCGGCTGCGCGTCGGCCCGCAAAGCGCAGGCGCCGACCCCGGCCCCGCCTGCTATCGCAAGCACGGGCCGCTGACCGTGACCGACTGCAACCTGGTGCTGGGCCGGATCGACCCGGCGCAGTTCCCGCGCGTGTTCGGCGCTTCGGGCGACCAGCCGCTCGACCCCGCCGCATCGCGCGCGCGGCTGGAGGAGGTGCGCGCCAGCCTGCCGCAGGCCCTTGCGCAAACCATGCCTGCCGAGCAGCTGGCCGAAGCCTTCCTGGCGCTGGCGGTGGACGAGATGGCCAATGCCATCCGCAAGATCAGCACCGCGCGCGGGCATGACATATCGCACCACGCGCTCGCCTGCTTTGGCGGGGCGGGCGGGCAGTTCGCTTGCCGGGTGGCTGACGAGCTGGGGATCGGCACGGTGCTGGTCCACCCGCTGGCGGGAATGCTCAGCGCCTATGGCATCGGCCTCGCGCCGGTGGTGGCGATCCGGGAGGCGGGCGTGGTGCGGCCGCTGGCGGAGGATTTTGCCGCGGCGCTGGCTTCGCTGGAGGAGCAGGTGACGGCAGACCTTGCCGCGCAGGGGATCGCGCCAGAGCGGGTCGAATTGCTGCAACGCCTGCGGCTGCGCTTTGCGGGCAGCGATACCACGATCGACCTGCCGCTGGCCCCGGATGCAGAGGCGCGCTTCCGCGCCGAACATCGCCGCCGCTTCGGCTGGTCTGACGACACCGCGCCGGTGGTGCTCGAAGCCTTGAGCGTCGAAGGGCGCGGCCATTCGGGCGGGCTGGCAAGCGCCGGAGCAATGCGCGAGCGCGGCGGACTGGCGGCGGGCGAAGTGTTGCCAGGCCCGGCGATGATCGCTGACCCCGGCTCCACCACCATTGTCGAGGCGGGCTGGCAGGCCCGGCTGGCGGAGGACGGCTCGCTGGTGCTCACCCGCGTGGCGCCGCGCGAACAAGCCGCCGCGCTGGACACGCAAGTCGACCCGCTGCGCCTCGCCCTGTTCAACAACCGCTTCATGGCCATTGCCGAGGAAATGGGTGTGGTGCTGGAAAGCACGGCCAGCTCGGTCAACATCAAGGAGCGGCTGGATTTCTCCTGCGCGCTGTTCGATGCCCAGGGCGCGCTGATCGCCAATGCGCCGCATATCCCCGTCCACCTGGGTTCGATGTCCGCCAGCATCCGCCGGGTGATCGACAACCGCGCCCGGTCCCTACGCGGCATCCGGCGCGGCGATGCCTTTTGCCTCAACGATCCCTATGCGGGCGGCACGCACTTGCCCGACGTGACCGTGATCGTGCCGGTATTCGGCGGCGAGGAAGATCAACCCACGGCATGGGTCGCCGCGCGCGGGCATCATGCCGACGTGGGCGGGATCGCGCCGGGTTCCATGCCGCCCGATTCCACCTCCATCGATGAGGAAGGCGTGCGGCTGGACGACGTGCTGCTGGTGGATGAAGGCCGCTTCTGCGAGGCGGAGCTGCGCGCGCTGCTGGGGGCAGGCCAGTACCCGGCGCGCAATCCCGATCGCAACATTTCCGATCTCAAGGCGCAGCTGGCCGCCTGCGCGCGCGGGGCGGACCTGCTGGCGCAAGCGGCGGCCGAATACGGCGCGCAGGTGCTCGCCGCCTACATGGGCCACGCGCTCGACCATGGCGAGGCGGCGGTGCGCGCGCTGGTGGGGCGGTTGCAGCCGGGCAGCTTCGCCTATGCCATGGACAATGGGGCGCAAGTGCGCGTGTCCCTGTCGATCGACCGGGACAGCCGCAGCGCCCGCTTCGATTTCACCGGCACCAGCGCGCAATTACCCAACAATTTCAACGCTCCGGCCTCGATCGCGCGCGCTGCCGTGCTCTATTGCCTGCGCTGCCTGATCGACGATGATATCCCCTTGAACGATGGCTGCCTGCGCCCGGTGTCGATCGTGCTACCCACAGGCTCCATGCTCTCGCCGCAACCGCCCGCCGCGGTGGTGGCGGGCAATGTCGAGACGAGCCAGGTGGTGACCGACGCGGTGTTCGCCGCGCTGGGCGCCATGGCACCGTCGCAAGGCACGATGAACAACCTCACCTTCGGCAATGCCCAGTACCAGTATTACGAGACGATCTGCGGCGGTTCGGGTGCCGGGCCGGACTTCGACGGCACCGACGCGGTGCAGACGCACATGACCAACTCGCGGCTGACCGATCCCGAAGTGCTGGAGAGCCGCCTGCCGGTGCGGGTGGAACGGTTCGCCATTCGCACCGGCTCGGGCGGCGCGGGGGCTCACCAGGGTGGAGCAGGGACTGAACGGGTGATCCGCTTCCTTGAACCGATGCGCGTGCAGATCCTCGCCAATCGCCGCCGGGTGGCCCCGCGCGGGCTGGCGGGCGGCCATGACGCGCTGCCGGGCGAGACGTTCATCACCCGTGCCGATGGCACCACGGTCGATCTCGGCGGCACCGGCGCGGCGGATGTCATGCCCGGCGATGCGGTGACCGTGCGCACCCCCGGCGGCGGAGGCTACGGCGCGCCATGATCGCACTCGACCTCCCGCTCGCCCGCCGCTTCGCCCGCACCGCGCTGGGGCATGTGGGCCAGGAATATCCCAACAAGCTCGATCACGTCATGGGCGGCGCGGACGATGCGCGCACCCCGCGCGATCTGCACCCGGCCTTTTTCGGCAGTTACGACTGGCATTCCTGCGTCCATTCGTGGTGGACCCTGCTGACCTTGCGGCGGCTGTTCCCCACCATGCCCGAGGCTGCCGCAATCGCCGCGCTGGCCGATGCCACCTTCACCGAAGAGAAACTCGCCGCCGAACTGGCCTATGCCCGCCGTCCCGAAGCGCGCGGGTTCGAACGGCCCTATGGCTGGGGCTGGCTGCTTTACCTGCACCACGAGGCCGCGCGACATGCCGACCGGCCCTGGGCCGCGCGGCTGACACCACTGGCGCAGCATTTCGCGGCGGGGTTCGGGCAATACCTGCGGGTGCTCACCTACCCGATCACCGTCGGCACCCATTTCAACACGGCCTTCGCGCTGACCCTGGCACACGAATGGGCAACCGCGCGCGATCCGCAGCTGGCGCAGGCGATCGCGGGCTGGTCGGCCAGCCGGTTCGATCCGCTGGCCCATTATAGCGGGTGGGAACCGGGCGGCGACGAATTCCTCTCGCCGGTGCTTCAGGTGGCGCTGCTGCAAGGCCGCCTGCTGCAAGCCGATCGCTTTGCGGACTGGTTCGCCGCGCTCCTGCCCCAAGGCGGCTGGCTGGAAAGCCACTGCCACCCGGTCAGCGTGTCCGACGCCAGCGACGGCAAGATGGCGCACCTCGACGGGCTGAACATGAGCCGCGCCTGGGCGCTGCGCGGGCTGGCAGCGGTCTTGCCGCCATCGCCGCGCGGCGAAGCCATGCGCGCGCTGGCAGACCGGCACATGGCCGCCTCGATGCACGCCGTGGACGGCGACTACATGGCCGCGCATTGGCTGGCCAGCTTCGCGCTGCTGGCCCTACTGGCCTAGATATGGTCGGAAAAACTGGAGCGGGCGAGGCGATTCGAACGCCCGACCC
>JAGREI010000183.1 GCA_020446625.1 Erythrobacter sp. | reverse complement strand
CTAGCGAGGACGAAGCCGCGGAGGCCGCTTCGCAAAACTAGTCCGGCACCGCATCCCACCCCAGCGGCGCGCCGCGGTAGAAGGCCTCGATCCGGCTGATCGCGCCGTCCGCATCGAACTTGAAAATGTAGACCCCGTTCACGCTCATCGGCGTGATCATGTTGCTGAGGATGCGCCCGTCGAACTGTTCGCCGGTATTCGCCCCCTGCACTGCCCCGCGCGGGCCGGGATAGGCGATCTGGGTGCCGTCGGGCGTGGTGAAGGACAGCTGGGTGCCGGACTGGTCCAGCCGGGCGAACACCACCAGCAGGCCCAGCTCCTCCGACCCGAACCCGTTGTAGCCATCCAGCGTGAGGTTGGAGAAGAACCCGCTGCGGAACTGTTCCTCGCACGACAGCGCATAGGGCCGGAAGCCCGGCACCGCTGGATCGAGCAGCGGCGAATCCGCCACCCCGGTCGATTGCCGCCCGTTGTCGCGGCGAATGCAGTCCGGGCTGAAGGTGACCAGGCCCGGATCGCTGCCTGGATCGCCAAGATAGGCCGCCATGCGCGCTTCGGCTTCCGCCCCGCCGAATTGTGCGGGCGAAGTCAGCGTCGGGTCGATCGCGCCCACCAGTTCGCCGTCCATGGTGAAGGGCAGCATGGGTTGCAGCAGAGTGAGCGTGCCGCCGCGATCGCCGCCGAATTCCTCGCGGATCGGCAGCACGTCGACACTGGCGATCTGCCCGTCGCGCACTTGCAGCAGGTAGGCCATCACGCCGTGGACGGTGTTCTCGTCGAACTCCACCACCCGCACCACCTTGTCCTGCCATTCCATCGCCAGGCGATAGTCCAGCTCCGGATGGTCGACCGCACCCTCGACAGCCGTCAGCGTGCGCCACATGCCGTCCCACGGGTCCAGCCGGGCGCCGTTCTCGGTGTAGGTGAAATCCTCGGTCAGCGGCAGGTCGCGGTAGTCGCCCGCCACCAGCGCACGCTCGAAACGGTCGGCCAGCTGGCTGGCGTCCTGCGCCGCAGCAGGCGTGGCGATCAGCGCCATGGCGGCGGCCAGGGCGAGGCGCGCGCTCATGGGATCACCCGCACGTCTGCGCCATCGGTCCATGGCGGCGGATTGCCGTAAGGCGTTTCAATCAAGGTCATCTCGATCCGGTGGATCATCCCGTCCATCAGCTTGAACCCCTCCACCACGGTCAGCCCGCGCGGCACGTTGAAATAGGGCGGCAGCACGAAGGTATCCCCCGTGCTCAGCGGCAATTCACGCACCGAACCATCGTGATCGAGGTAGACCATGGCCAGCACCGTCTGGCGTTCCTCGTCCAGCACCAGGAAGCGCCGGTCGCGGATATCGGTGACGAAGCCCAGGAACCCCATGCCGAACTGGCGGCGGCAGTCCATGGAGCGGAAATCGGTGTTCTGCGAATGGCCGTAGGCTTCGGAGGTGGGCAGGTTGGTGGTGCGCAGGCCATGTTCCAGCCGGTCGCAATCGGGGTGAAAGAAGGTGTAGTCGCCGCGCCCGTCGTTCCTCACCATGGCGCTGAAATAGCGGTTCACCACGGCCACCATCTGATTACGGCTGAGACGCTGGCCTTCCGGCACCACGTCGAGCCAGGTCGCTTCCGGCTCGGCCATTTCCTCGTACCGGGCATAGCCGCCGGGATCGCGGATATAGAGCGTTTCGATGGCGTCGATCCGCCCGCCCGCCACGTGCAGCCGCAAGTCGAGCATGGCAGGCGCGCCGTGTTCGGTGACGGTGGTGATCACCCCGACATTGCCCGAATGCGGATCGGCAAAGACATGGCGATAGGTTCCCAGCCCGTCGATCGTCGCCCAGCTGCCCTGCCCAGGTTCAAGCTGCACCCCGTTCTCGGCAAAGCGCACATCGGCGGCCAGCGGCAGCGCGGACAAGTCCTTGGCCACCATGGCGTTCAGGTAAGTGTCGACCACGAGTTCCAGGCAGGCCCGGTCGCATTCCTGCGCCTGGGCAATGCCCGGCGCGGCCAGCACGGCCAGAACAGACAGAATCAATTTGCGCATGGCTCTCCCCTCGCCCGCCAGCTTAGCGAGGTGGTGGACCGGGGCAAGCGGGTGATTGCGGCGGGGCTGCCTGCGGGTTAGCCAAAGGCCATGGCTTCGCCCCCACCCCCGTCCCTTGTCACCTCCATGCGCTTTGCCGGCGAGTGGCGCGACTATCAGGCGCGGGTGCTGGGCGAGATCGACGCGCATCTGGACGATGACCGCCTGCACGTGGTCGCCGCGCCGGGATCGGGCAAGACCGTGCTGGGGCTGGAGGCCATGCGGCGGATCGGGCGGCCCGCACTGGTGCTGTCGCCCAGCCTCGCCATCCGCAACCAGTGGGCCGAGCGGCTCTGCCCGCTGTTCCTGCCCGACCTTGGCCCGCACCGCCACCTGCTGTCCCGCGACCTCGCCGCGCCCGCCGACTTGACGCTGGCGACCTACCAGGCGCTGCACGCCGCGCATCGTGCGGACGCCCGCTTCGCCGCCCTGCGCGCGCTTGGCCCGCTGACGCTGGTGCTCGATGAGTGCCACCACCTGCGCCGCGAATGGTGGACCGCGCTGTTCGCCCTGCGCGACCTGCTGGATGACGTGGTGATCGTCGCGCTCACCGCCACCCCGCCCTATGATGCCAGCCACGCCGAATGGAGCCGCTACGAACAGCTGTGCGGCCCGATCGACGAGGAGATCGGCGTGCCCGAACTGGTGCGCAACGGCGACCTGGCCCCGCACCAGGATCACCTTGTCTTCTCCGAGCCCGAGGCCGGGCTGGTGGCCAGCCTGATGCAGCGGCGCGACGCGGTGTTCGCGCTGGCGGACGAAGTGGCGCGCGATGCGGACTTGCCCGGTATTCTGCTCACTCACCCCTGGCTGGCCAGCCCCTTCCAGCACGAGGAAGCGATCCTGGCCGCGCCCGAGCAGCTTTCCGCCATGCTGTTCTTCCTCGCCAGCCGCGCGGTTGCCTTGCCGCAGGAACCGCTGTTGCTGCTGGGCGTGGACGGCACGCAGGTGCCGCAATTCAACCATTTCTGGCTGGAACCCATGCTCAACCTGCTGCTGGGGCCAGAGGTGGAAGGCTGGCGGCTGGACGAGGTGCGGCGCAAGGGCTGGCGCGGCACCCTGTCCGCAGCGGGGCTGATCACCAGTGACCGGGTCGACTTTTCCGAAAGCGTGGAACTGGCGCGGCTGCTGGCAGGCAGCACGGCCAAGCTGCCATCGCTGGTGCAGATCGCGCGGGCCGAAAGCGCCAGCCTTGGCGAGGGACTGCGGATGGCGGTGCTGACCGACCATGTGCGCGCCGCCGAACTGCCGCGTTCACCGGCGGCCGACTACACACCCGCCCGGCTGGGCGTAGTGCCGGTGTTCGAGACCTTGCGCCGCGCAGGGGTGGGCCAGCCGCTGGGCATGTTGACGGGCAGCCTGGTGGCCATTCCCCAAGGCGCGGTGGCTGCGGCGCGCGAGGCGGCGCAGGCGCTGGCCATCCCGTCCGGCGACCTTGTCTTCGCGCCCATGCCCGGCCAGCCCGGTTACGTCAGCCTGGATTTCGCGCAGGCCGCGGATCGCGGACGGGTGGCGCTGATCACCCGGCTGGTGAGCAGCGGCCATGTGCGCGTGCTGGTGGGGACGCAGGCGCTGCTGGGCGAAGGCTGGGATGCGCCGTCGATCAATTCGCTGGTGCTGGCCAGCAATGCCGCCAGCTTCATGCTGTCGAACCAGATGCGCGGGCGGGCGATCCGCACCGATCCCGCCGCGCCCGGCAAGGTCGCGAACATCTGGCACCTCGCAACCGTCGACCCGGCCGATCTTCACGGCACGGAAGGCGCCGACCTCGATCGCCTGCGCCGCCGCTTCGCCATGTTCGATGGCGTGGCGGAAGACGGCAGCCCGGTGATCGAGAACGGCATGGAACGGTTGGACATCGCTTTCGAAACCGGTGTCGAACAGCGCAACGCGGTGACGCTGCAACGCGCTGCCGACCGGGCGGCCACCGCCAGCCACTGGGCGGCATCGCTGGGCGCGGGAACCGAGCGCGCGCAGGTGCGCGAAGTGGCCGAAGTGAGCGGCACCATGGGCAGCGCGCAGCTGCATGTGCGCACCACCTTGCGCAGTTTCCTGCTGGGTTCGGTGGGCAGCGGCGTGGTGGCCGGTGGCATGGCCCTGCGCGGAGTCAGCGACCTGGCCGCGGTGGCGGCGATCGGCGGCGGGGCGCTGCTGATCTATGCCTTGCCCGGCCTGCTGCGCGGCGCCTGGCTGTGGCTGCGCAACGGCACGTTGGAACGGCGGCTGGAACAGGTGGGCCGCTGCCTGCTGCTGGCGCTGGCGCGCACCGGGCAGCTGTCGCGCGAGGAAAGTGCCTATGCCGTGATCGTGCGCGAAAGCGTGTCGGGCCGTCATGCCGTGGCGCTGGCGGGCGGCACGCGGGCAGACCAGCACCGCTTTGTCGATGCCATGGGCGAACTGCTCGGCCCGGTGCAGAACCCGCGCTACGTGCTGCGGCGGCAGGGGCAGGCGCTGGGCTTTCGCCAGCTGGACTATCACGCCGTGCCAACGCTGCTGGGCGCCAACAAGGATCATGCCGAACTGTTCGCCGCACTGTGGCGCGATCATGTCGGCCCGGCGCGGCTCACCTTCACCCGCTCCGCCGACGGTCGCCGCGTGCTGCTGCGCGCCCGCGCCAGGTCGCTGGCGGCAGGGCTGCAATCGCCGGTAGAGCGGCGCAGCATGTGGCTGTGACGGGGGGCTTTCCTACAGCGACAGCCCGCACCTAGCTTCGCCGCGCCCTTCCTCACCCGTCGGGCAGGCTCTTTCTCCCCGTCGATCCCCCCTGGTACAGCGCAAAGCCGGTACAAGCCCCGCCCCCGCATGTATTAGCTCAACCAAACCCCCGAAGCGCACCATCGTCACGCTGCGAATCGCCCGCGATTGCCCCTGCGATTGCCCTAGTCCGCGCATGGGTGTATAGGCCGCTCGATCCCGTGCGCCCCGGCCCTTGCGAAATGCGTTTCGCACCGCCGGGGCGCTCGCTTTTTTGCTACTGAAAGGTGCCCGCCCATGTCCCGCCGTCGCCAGCTTTACGAAGGCAAGGCCAAGATCCTCTATGAAGGTCCGGAACCCGGCACCATCATCCAGTATTTCAAGGACGATGCCACCGCCTTCAACGCCCAGAAGAAGGGCACGATCAACGGCAAGGGCGTGATCAACAACCGCATCAGCGAGTTCGTGTTCACCCGGCTGGCGCATATCGGCATTCCCACCCACTTCATCCGTCGCCTCAACATGCGCGAGCAGCTGGTGCGGCAGGTGGAGATCATCCCGCTGGAAGTGGTGGTGCGCAATGTCGCCGCCGGCTCGATCTCCAAGCGCCTCGGCATCGAGGAAGGCGAGATGCTGCCGCACACGCTGATCGAATACTACCTCAAGGCAGACGAGCTGGGCGATCCGCTGGTGGCCGAAGAACACATCGCCTGCTTCAACTGGGCGAGCCACGAGGAAATGCAGGACATCGCCGCCATGGCGATCCGCGTGAACGATTTCCTCTGCGGCATGTTCGCCACGATCGGCATCCGGCTGGTGGACTTCAAGCTGGAATTCGGCCGCCTCTACGATGGCGACTACAGCCGCGTGATCCTGGCTGACGAGTTCAGCCCCGACAACTGCCGCCTGTGGGACATGGAAAGCGGCGAGAAGCTGGATAAGGACCGCTTCCGCCGCGACCTGGGCGGTGAGGAAGAGGCTTACCAGGAAGTGGCCCGCCGCCTGGGCGTGCTGTCGGGTGACGACAATGCTCCCGGTGAAGTGCTGGACATGAGCGCACACCGCAGCCGCCTGCGCACGGGCGCGCCGCCGAAGCCGAAGAAGTAGGGCCGAAGAAGTAAGGCCACGCTCGGTCATTGCACCTTCAGCTTGGCTGCGCCACAAGCACGGCCATGAAATTCCGTAACTTCGCGGCCCTGGCTGCCGCGCTCGCCCTTTCGTTTGCCGTGGTCCAGCCTGCCTTTGCGCAGGCGCCCGAATATGCCGACCAGTCCTGGCTCGACCCGGCGATCCCGGCGGATGTCGCCGCCGCCTTCCCCGCCACGGCAGAGAGCGACCTGCCGTTCGATACCGACTATCGCGTCGGGCGGCTGGCGAACGGGATGCGCTACATCATCCGCCACAATGCCACCCCGCCCGAACAGGGCATGGTGCAGCTGTGGGTGGACATGGGCTCCACCGCAGAGAATGCCGACGAACAGGGCTATGCCCACTTCATCGAGCACATGGCCTTCAACGGTTCCACCCACATCCCCGAAGGCGAGATGGTGCGGCTGCTGGAACGCGAAGGGCTGGCCTTCGGCGCGGATACCAATGCCTCCACCGGGTTCGACACCACGCTCTACCGGCTCGACCTGCCCCGCAACGACCCTGCCCTGCTGGGCACCGCGCTGATGCTGATGCGCGAAGTGGCGAGCGAGGTTTCGTTCAACGACGAGGCGGTGCAACGCGAAAAGGGCATCATCCTTTCCGAACGGCGGGTGCGCGATACCTTCCAGCTGCGCTCCACCATCGAGAACCTCGGCTTCCTCTATCCCGGCAGCCGCATCTCCGAACGCCTGCCGATCGGCACGGTGGAAACGATCGAGGCCGCGGACGGCGCGGCGCTGCGCGCGCTCTACCAGCGGTATTACCGGCCCGAGAACATGGCGATCGTGGTGGTGGGCGATTACGATGCCGACGCCGTACTGGCCGCCATCCAGGAACGCTTTGGCGACTGGCAGGGCCAGCCGCGCCAGGCTCCGCCGGCCATGGGGCCGGTGGCTTTCGACCATGCGGGTGCGACCGATATCTACCTCGATCCGGCGCTGGCGGAGGAAGTGACCGTGGCGCTCAACGGCCCGTGGCTGGGTGGCACCGATACCGTGGCCGCCCGCCGCCAGCGGGTGCTGCAACAGATCGGCTACGGCATCGTCAACCGCCGCCTGCAACGCCTTGCCCGGCTGGAAGACCCGCCGTTCCGCGGCGCTGGCCTTGGCACTTCGGAATTCTTCCAGGAAGGACGCACCACCAACCTGATCGCCCTGTCCGCCGATGGCGACTGGCAGCGCGCGCTGGCCGCCGCGCAGACCGAATACCGGCGCGCGCTGGAATTTGGCTTTACCCAGGCGGAAGTGGCCGAACAGGTCGCCAACCTGCGGCAGGCAATCGAAAGCAACGCGGCGGGCGCGGCGACGCGCGACAACGCCGATTTCGTCACCGGCGCGATCACCCTGCTGCGCGACGGGCAGGTGCCGACCACGCCTGCCAGCGCGCTGGAACGCTGGCGCGAACACGAACCGCTGATCACGCCCGATGCGGTGCTGGCGGCGCTGCGGGCGGACGCGATCCCGCTCGACGGATCTCCGCTTGGGCCGCTGATCCGCTTCGAGGGCCGCACCGCGCCCGAAGGCGGCGAGGCAGCGCTGCGCGCGGCCTGGGACCAGGGGATGCAGGTGGCGCTGGAAGCGGGCGACACCTCCGCAAGCGCAGAGTTCGCCTATACCGATTTCGGCACGCCGGGCGCGGTGGTTTCCGACACGGTCGAACCGCAGCTGGGCATCCGCGAGGTGCGGTTCGCCAACGGCGTGATGCTCAACCTCAAGCGGACCGACCTGGAAGCGGACCGCGTGCTGGTGCAGCTCAACATCGACGGCGGCGACCTGCTCGACACCGCCGAAAACCCGCTGGCCACCGCAATGACATCCTCGCTGCCCACCGGCGGCCTGGGTGCGCATACGCTCGACGAGTTGCAGACCGTGCTGGCAGGGCGGCAGGTGGCGCTCAACGTCTCCTCGACCGACGAGACGTTCCGCCTGTCGGCCGTCACCACCCCGCGCGACCTGGAACTGCAATTGCAGCTGATGACCGCGGCGATTGCCGATCCGGCCTTCCGTTCGACCGGCGAAGCGCAGTACCGGCGCAGCGTGGAGAACTGGTTCGCGCAACGTTATGCCACGCCCGCAGCGGCGCTGGGCAGCGAGGTCGGCGCGATCATGTCGGACAACGATCCGCGCTTTTCGCTGCAACCGCGCGAGGCTTACCTGGGCCTCACCTTCGCCGGCCTGCGCGATGCCATCCTCGACCGCTGGCAAGGCGGCGCGCTGGAACTGGCCGTGGTGGGCGATATCGACGAGGATGCAACCGTGGCGCTGGTGGCGCAGACGCTGGGCACCCTGCCTCAGCGCGAGGCCGACTTCGGCACCTATGCCCTCGCCCGCCAGCGCGGCTTCACCGCTAATCGCGGCGTCCACGTGATCCATCACGACGGCCAGCCCAACCAGGCGATGGTGGTGATGGCATGGCCCACCCGCGACGATGCCGATCCGGTGGCCGACTTGCAGCTCGAACTGCTCGAACGGGTCATGCAGGTGCAACTGACCGACACCCTCCGCGAGGAACTGGGGCAGACCTATTCGCCCAGCGCCGATGCCGACCAGTCGCGCACCTATCCCGGTTACGGCACCTTCGACATCTCGGCCCAGGTCGATACCTCGCAGGTCGACGCCACCCGCGAAGCCATGCTGGCCACCATCGCCGCCATGCGCAGCGAACCGGTGAGCGAGGACCTGGTGCTGCGGGCGCGCGCTCCCTTGCTGGAAGCCTATGCCAATGCGCTGGACAGCAACGGCGGCTGGATGGGGCTGGTGGACCGCGCGCAGACCGAGGCCGACCGGATCGACCGTTTCCAGGCGGGTGCGGAACGGCTCCAGGCGATCACGCCCGCAGACCTGCAAGCCCTCGCCCAGCGTTACCTGGACCCGGCGGAACGGCTGGAACTGGACGTGCTGCCGCGCGCGGCGGAGGATGCGGCGCAACAGGGCGGTTGAGATCACCCATTCGGCCCCTTGCGGGCGCGGGCAGCAGCGGCCATAGGCAGCCGCAGATTCTACCCGTCGCCATAAGGGGCCGCGCCATGAAAGTCCGCATCCACGTCAGCCTCAAGCCCGGCGTGCTCGATCCGCAGGGTCGCGCCGTGCACCACGCGCTGGAGGGGCTGGGCTTTACCGGGGTGGAAGATGTGCGCGTTGGCCGCCTGATCGAACTCGACGTGGCTGACGGCACCAGCGATGCCTCGCTCGACGAGATGTGCCAGAAGCTGCTCGCCAACATGGTGATCGAGAACTACCGCATCGAGAAGCTGGGCTGATGAAAACCGCGGTCGTCACCTTCCCCGGTTCGAACTGCGATCGCGACATGCAGGTGGCGCTGCGCGAGGTGAGCGGGCGCGAGCCGCTGCACCTGTGGCACGGCGATGCCGAACTGCCCGATGGCCTCGATTTCATCGCCCTGCCCGGCGGCTTTTCCTACGGCGATTACCTGCGCAGCGGCGCCATGGCGGCAAACAGCCCGATCATGCGCAGCGTGGTGGCTGCGGCCAATCGCGGCGTGCCGGTGCTGGGCGTGTGCAACGGCTTCCAGGTGCTGACCGAGGCGGGCCTGCTGCCGGGCGCGCTGATGCGCAATGCCGGGCAGACCTTCGTCTGCCGCACGGTGCCGCTGAAGGTGGAAAACAGCCAGAGCCTGTTCACCAGCGCCTATGACGCGGGGGAGGAAATCCTCATTCCCGTGGCGCACCACGACGGCAACTATTTTGCCGACACCGCAACGCTCGACCGGCTGGAAGGCGATGGCCGGGTGGCTTTCCGCTACTGCGACAGCGTCAACGGCTCGCAACGCGATATCGCCGGCGTGCTCAACGCGGCAGGCAACGTGCTGGGCATGATGCCCCACCCCGAACGCGCGATCGAAAAGGCGCAGGGCGGCAGCGACGGACGGCGGTTGTTCGAATCTGTCATCGGTAGCCTGGTAGGCGCCTGAACGGTCCCGAAGGGACCGCAAGCGCGACTGCGCGCCCGCAGGTGCCCCGAAGCGGAGCGAAGGGAATAGCACCGAGGACGATCCGGCGGAGGCCGGATCGAAAGGCAAACTATGCCGCGCGGCTGCGGCCCTTGACCACCAGCGAGCGCGCCTCCAGCGCGGCCATCGGGCGGCCGAAGTAGAAGCCCTGGATCTTGCTGCACCCCAGTTCGCGGATCAGCGCGGCCTGTTCGGCGTCTTCCACGCCTTCGGCGGTGGTCGACATTTCCAGGCTGCGCGCCATGGCCACCACGGCGCGGATGATGGCCAGGCTTTCGGCATTGCCCTGCGAGGCGCCCTGCACGAAGCTGCGATCCACCTTGATGGTGGAGAAGCGCAGCGTGCGCAGGTAACCGAGCGAGGAATAGCCGGTGCCGAAGTCGTCGAGCGCGATCGAGCAGCCCAGCGCCATGATCTCTTCCAGCGTCTGGCGCGCGGTGCGGCCATCGCGCAGGAACACGCTTTCGGTGACTTCCACTTCCAGCCGATGCGCCGGCAGCCCGGTATCGGCCAGGGCGCGCACCACGCTGGCGGAGAAGTTGGGTTCGAGCAGCTGTTCGCCCGACACGTTCACCGCCACCTTGATATCGTCAGGCCAGCGCGTCGCCTCGCGGCAGGCTTCGTGCAGCACCCATTCCCCGATCGGCACGATCAGGCGGGTGTCCTCGGCCAGCGGGATGAACTTGCCGGGACTGACGAAGCCGTGCTCCTCGCTGTTCCAGCGCAGCAGGGCTTCGAAGCTCACCACGGTTTCGCTCTTGGCGTTCACCACCGGCTGGAAGTTCAATTCCAGCTCGCGGTTGCCGATGGCGTGGCGCAGCGCGCTTTCCAGCTTGCGGCGTTCCTCGGCATCGGCGTGCATCGAGGGGACGTAGCTGAAGTGCTCGTTGCCGCCTTCGTCCTTCGCGCGATAGAGCGCGAGGTCGGCGTTGCGCATCAGCATTTCCACCGAAGATCCGTCGCGCGGGCCGATGGCGGAACCGACGCTGGCGCCGATGAACAGCGTGTGGTTGTCGACCTGGTAGGGCTGCGACAGGGCGTCGATGATGGCGTCCGCCAGCCGTTCCACGCGGCCCCGTTCGGATGCATCGCGCATCACCACGGCAAATTCGTCACCGCCCAGGCGGCCGCACTGTTCGTTCTCGGTCAGCACGCCCATCAGGCGCTTGGAAACCTTGGCCAGCAGCCGGTCCCCGATCTGGTGGCCGAGCGAATCGTTCACCGCCTTGAAGCGGTCGAGGTCGATCATCAGGAAGGCGCAGCGGCTCTTCCACTGGTCGGCAAAGCGCATGGCTTCGCCCAGCGCCTCGGTCAGCATCAGGCGGTTGGGCAAGCCGGTCAGCGTGTCGTAGCGCGCGAGATAGGCGATCTTCTCGTCGCGATCGCGCTGTTCGGTGACGTCCGAACCCACCCCGCGGAAACCGATGTAATTGCCCTTGTCATCGCGCATGGGGGTGCCCGAAAGCTCCCACCAGCGACGGCCTGCGGCCAGTTCGACATGCACCAGCAGGTTGGAGAAGTGTTCACGCCGCTTCAGCTTCTCGGCCAGTTCGTGCAGGCTGGCGGGGAACTTGCCGCTGTCCCAGCTGCCACCGGCGATCAGCTTGATGAAGCTTTCGCCCTCCACCGTTTCGGGCGCAGCGCCCAGCGCGAAGGCGAAGCGCGGCGAGGCGGAGCGAATGCGGCGGTTGGTATCGACCTGCCACAGCCAGTCGGATTCCTTTTCCTCGAACTCACGCAGCAGCAGCGAGACGACCTCGTCCTTTTCCGCCACGCCCGCTTCGGCAATGCGCGCCGAAAGATAGGTGCGCGCCGACCTCAGGGCGCCGACCAGGATCACCGCCACAAAGGCCGCGCTGCCGACGGCAAAGCCGAAGTCGCCTGCCACCAGGAACGATACGACGCCTGCCGTGCCAATCACAAGATCGCTCACCACGGTGGCAATCGGTGCGCTGGTCATGGTCACCGCACTGCCCGCGATCAGCATCGCGGCGATCGCCCACAGGGCATAGTGCGTGCTGGGAGCCGCGAAGGGCACGAAGAACAGCAGGGCGACCACCCAGGGCAGGGTGCACCAGCCATAGGCCTGCGCCTGCCGCTTGAAGTCGCTGCGCTGCACGCCGCGCCGCTCGATGTCGATGAACGAGAGGTCCACCCGCCGCACGTTGATGGTTGCCAGTACCACGGCGACCAGCCAGCCAAGCAGGATCCACTTGTTGACCACGCCCACGAACAGCGAGGCCGCCAGCGCACCAGCCAGCGCGTGGCCCGCCAGGCGGATGATCGAAACCTGGAACAGTTCGGAATACTGGAGCGTGCGCAGCCGGGTCCAATCGCCCTCACCTGGGTCGCGAAGGCCGATCACCTGCATTGCGTCGAGACGCAATGGCAGGGACGGCAAACCGGAGTGCTTGTCGCTCACCCGGCGTTTTTAGTCTGGCAATGGTTATTGCCCGGTAAAATCGCAGCCTTGCGAGGAGGTAAATTTCGCCGCTATTCGACCGTCACGGACTTCGCCAGGTTGCGCGGCTGGTCAACGTCCGTCCCCTTGGCGCAGGCGACGTGATAGGCCAGCAATTGCACCGGCACGGCATAGACCAGCGGCGCGATCAGCGGGTGAACCTGCGGCATCTCGATCACCGCCAGGCAGCCCTCGCCCGCCTGGGCAATGCCCTCGGCATCGGAGATCAGCACCACCTTGCCGCCACGCGCCTGCACTTCCTGCATGTTGGACACGGTCTTTTCGAACAGCGGGCCGGACGGGGCGAGCACGATCACCGGCACCGCCTCGTCGATCAGGGCAATGGGGCCGTGCTTCATCTCGCCGCTGGCATAGCCTTCGGCGTGAATATAGCTGATTTCCTTCAGCTTCAGCGCCCCTTCCAGCGCCAGCGGGAAGTCCGCCCCGCGCCCCAGGTAAAGCACGTCACGCGCCGGGGCGATCAGGTGCGCCATGTCGGCAATCTCGTGATCGTGTTCGAGCGCGGCGTTGAGGCTGGCGGGGGCTTCGAGCAGGTGCTGCACCACGGCGGCTTCCTCCTCGCGGTCCATCAGCCCCTTCTTCACCGCGAAATGCGCGGCCAGCGCGGCCAGCACGGCCAGCTGGCAAGTGAACGCCTTGGTGCTGGCGACGCCGATTTCCGGCCCAGCGTGGGTGGGCAGCAGCAGGTCCGCCTCGCGCGCCATGGAGCTGGTCGGCACGTTGACCACGGCGGCGATCACCTGGCCATTGGCCTTGCAATGCTTCAGCGCGGCCAGCGTATCAGCCGTCTCGCCGCTCTGGCTGATGAACAGCGCCAGCCCGCCCGGCACCAGCACGGGGTCGCGGTAACGGAACTCGCTGGCGAAATCGATGTCCACCGGCACGCGGGCGAACTGCTCGAACCAGTACTTGGCCACCATGCCCGCGTAGTAGGACGTGCCGCAGGCGACGATGGTGACGCGGTCGATGGCGGAAATGTCGAAGTCGATCTGCGGCAGGGCCACCTGCTGTTCCACCGGGCGCAGGTAGCTGCGCAAGGTCTGCGCCACCACGGTGGGCTGCTCGAAGATCTCCTTCTG
>JAGREI010000182.1 GCA_020446625.1 Erythrobacter sp. | reverse complement strand
GAATGGGGCGGCCAGTTCGAGAACCAGCAGCGCGCCAGCGCCCGGCTGGGCGTGGTGCTGCCGATATCGGTACTGATGATCTTCGCCATCCTCTATTTCACCCTGGGGTCGCTCCGTTCGTCGGTGCTGATCCTCACCAACATTCCCTTCGCCATGGTCGGGGGCATGGTGGCGCTGGCCTTGTCGGGCGAATACCTGTCGGTGCCGGCATCGGTGGGCTTCATCGCGCTGTTCGGCATTGCCGTGCTCAACGGGCTGGTGATGGTGTCCTACTTCCGCCAGCTGCGGGCCGACGGCGTGCCGTTGGCCGAAGCGGTGCGGCTGGGGGCGGAGCGGCGGCTGCGCCCGGTGTTGATGACCGCCAGCATCGCCGCCTTCGGGCTGGTGCCGCTGCTGTTCGCCACCGGGCCGGGATCGGAAATCCAGAAGCCGCTGGCCATCGTGGTGGTGGGCGGGCTGGTGTCCGCCACGCTGCTGACGCTGGTGCTGCTGCCCATCCTCTACGAACGCTTTGGCGAAAGCGCGGGCGAACATGCCGAGGAAGAGGAGGGCATGGCATGAAACTGTCGCTCGCCCTGCTGCCGCTGCTCGCCATGGCCGCGCCGCTGGCCGCCGAACCGGGCCTGCCCGACGAGGCGCAGGTGGGCGCCGCGCTGGATGCCTATCCCTCGGTGGAGGTGGCCCGCCAGCGAGTCAGCGCCGCGCGGTCGGCCGCCGAGGCGCGCGCTGCCAGCCCGCACGATTTCGTGGTGACGGGCAGCTACACCCGCCGCACCATCGACCTGGAAGGCGACTTCGACGAATTCAACGCCGAATTGCTGCACGGCGTGCGGCTGCCCGGCAAGGCGCGGCTCGACCGCGAGATCGGTGTGCACCTGGTGGATGCGGCGGAGAACATGGCCGAGGATACCCGCCACCAGGCCGCGCTGGTGCTGGCGCAGCACTGGTGGGACTGGCTGGCGGCGGCTTCGGCCTCGATGGTGGACGATCAGGCGGTGGCCAACCTCGAAGTGGCCTTGCACGCGGTGCAGCGGCGCGTCGAACTGGGCGATGCCGCCGCGCTGGAGGCGGACCAGGCCGAAGCCGCGCTGGGCATGGCCCGCGTGCGCGCGGCGCAGTCGGCTGGCGAGGCCACGCTGGCGCGCACCCGGCTGGCAACGCATTTCCCGGCGCTGGTGCTGCCCACCGAGGCACCCGCAATCCCCGTGCCCGAAGTGGCTCCGGGCGAACTGGAAGGCTATTCTGCGCTGGTGGTGAACAACAGCCACGAGATCGCCGCTGCCGAAGCGCAGGCGCGCGCGGTGGAAGCCGCCGCCCAGCGCGCTCGGCTCGACCGTACGGCCGATCCCTCGGTCGGCGTGCGGGTCTTCTCCGAACGTGGCGGAGCGGAAACCGGTGCCGGACTGGTCTTCTCCATGCCCTTTGGCGGCAGCCGCCGCGGCGCGCTGGCCGATCAGGCCATAGCCGAATCGAGCGCGGCCATAGCCGAAGCGCAGATGGCGCGGTTCGCGGTCAACGAAACCGCCGCGGCAGACCTTGCCCAGGCGCAGTTCCGCATCGCCGCCTGGCAACGCGCGCGTGAGGCGCTGCGGGCGCAGATGGAGGTGCTGACGCGGATGCGCCGGGGCCTCGAACTGGGAGAGATCGACCTGGCGGACCTGCTGCTGGCCGAACGCATGACGCACGATGCCTTCAGCATGGAAGTGGCCGCCCGCGTCGAAGCGCAGCGCGCGATCACGCAGATCCGGATCGACAGCCACGAACTGTGGCTGCGCGACTGATATCGCTGCAAGCGGTTGATTGATTGCGCCGGGCAGCGCAGGATTGGCCGGATGCTGCACCGCTTCCTTGCCATCCTGCTGTGCGCGGCGACCCTGTCGGCTTGCGCCACTGTTCCACCCGTCGATACCGGCACCGCGCCGCTGGTCGCCCAAGCGCGCTGCGCCGGGCCGCAAGCCGCGATCGACACCGATTTCCCCACCGGCGCGCTGGCCAGCTGCACGGTGGAGGATGACGGCAGGGTGGCGATCACCATTGCGCCCGAAGATGCCCCGCCGATCAATTGCAGCGCCTGGTATGCCTTCCGCCTGACCCCGGCGGAGGCGCGGACCTATACCGTGGACCTGAACTACACCGCCTGCGGCCACCGCTACTGGCCGCGCTACAGCCACGATGGCATGACCTGGCACGATGTGGCTGCCGAGGACGTGGAGGTGACCGGCACCGGGGAAGATCGCGCCGCGCGCATCCGCCTGCACAGCGACGGGCAGCCGGTCTTCATCGCCGGACAGGAAATCGTCGCGCCCGCCACCTACGATGCGTGGATCGCCGGGCTGGCGGGGCGTGCCGAGGTCACGGCCTTGCTGCTGGGCCAGTCCGCCGAACACCGCGACATCCCCATGCTGCGGATCGCCGCGCCGGAGGGCGGCCAGCGCGAGACGGTGGTGCTGCTGGGCCGCCAGCACCCACCCGAAGTCACCGGCGCGCTGGCCATGTTCGCCTTTGTCGATACCGTGCTGGGCGAAAGCGACCTGGCCCGCACCTATCGCGCCCGGTTCGAGACGCTGGTGATCCCCATGCTCAACCCCGATGGCGTAGTGCATGGCTACTGGCGGCACGGCACCGGCGGGCTCGATCTCAACCGTGACTGGGGGCCGTTCACTCAGCCTGAAACACGGCTGATGCGCGATCTGCTGGAAGGGGTGGAAGCCGATCCGGCGCGCGATTTGCGGCTGTTCCTCGATTTCCACTCCACCCGCCATGACACGGTCTATACCCTCACCGACGCGCAAGTGACCGATCCGCCGCATTTCCGCGACCGCTGGCTGGCGCGCTATGCCGAACTGCTGCCGGGCTACGACGTGCGAGTGGAGCCGGGCCACAACCCCGAACTGCCGGTGTCGAAAGCCTGGGTCTACGATCGCTACGGCGTGCCGACCGCTACCTACGAGATCGGCGACCGCACCGATCGCGCGCTGATCCGCCAGCTGGGCATGGCGGCGGCGCAGGCGATGATGGAGACGATGCTGGCAAGCGATCCGCCCGCCCGCTGACGGAATTTGTCAATCTCCCCATGACAGGCGCGGGGTTCCTGGCCTAGGCTGCCCGCCAATCGCCAACAGGCGAGTCACATGGGAGAGGCATTGCCATGGCTTACCGCACAGCCACCGGCTCGCTTGACGCCTATACCAAGGGCGTGATCGAGTTGCAGGACGATCTTCGCAAATACGCTTTCTCGAACGTGTTCGAAGTGGCGGGCAAGGCCCATCCCTTCGAACGCGTGGCCGTGGTGCAGAACCTCGAATACGTGGCCGAAGTGGTGCGCAGCGAAGGCGAATCCGGCTGGTACGCCGCCCCGCACGACGAATTCGCGCTGGTGATGGACGGCGAAATCACCTTCAACTTCATCCAGCTGGAGGATGAGCAGATCCCCGGCCACGCGGGCGGCGCGGTGCAGCTGGGCGCGCGGCCCAACGGCCCGGCCATGGGCCGGGTGACGGCGCGGCGCGGGCACCAGGTGCTGTTGCCGCGCGGATCGGCTTACCAGATCACTTCGGCCCGGCCCGCGGTGGCGATCATCCAGACTTCCGACGGGCCGGTGACGGTGAAGCGGTGGTCCGAAATCTGCGTGCTGGAAGGGGAGTGAAGCGATGAGCGTGATCGAAACACGGGTGGAGAAGCTCTCGACCGACGCCGACACCGGCTATTCGGCTTACCGGCTGGGCAGCTTCACCTTTCGCCGCGACGAATACTTCGCCCATGTCAGCTGGCCCAGGGGCAGCCATATCATCGAAGTCGACCGCTTCCTGCGCGCCATGGTGCGCGATATCGGCTGGGGCTTCTTCTACGGCTGGATCTTCTTCGACGACATCTTCGGCACCACCAACCATTATGGCACCGTCGACATCTTTGCCGGTTCCTACGACAAGGGTTGCAAGGATGCGGGCATCGACCTGCTCGAAACCTTCACGGCCGAAGCGGTAAGCGAAGCCTTCGAGACGATCAGCCGCGACTGGATCAGCGAGGGCTACGATCCACTCAACGCTCCGCTCGAAACCGGCACGCCGATTGGCCCCAAGGGCGCTGAACGCACCGATCCGCTGCTGCGCAGCTTCATCGCCGCCGACCGGATGCTGGGCCTGCCGGGCGACAAGTCGGTGCGCACGGTGGAGGACGGTTTCGAAGTCAACCGCGCCTTTGCCGATCTTGAATTCGACACGCCCGATATCGAATGCGAACCCGGCTTCGAAGGGCAATTGCACGCGATCAACCTGTTCGATCACATCGCCCGCTCGGACATTACCTGGAACCCGTCGATCAGCGCGGTGACGCGCGGAAACATCTGCTGCGTCACTTCCGAGGAACACATGCTGCCGGTGATCCACGGCAACGACCGCAACGAATGGTTCATCCAGCTGACCGACGAGATCCACTGGAACATCGCGGACAAGAACTCGGGCGCGCCGCGCGGGCGGGTGGTGATGAAGGCGGGCGACGTCTGCGCCATGCCCGCCGATATCCGCCACCAGGGCTTCGCGCCCAAGCGCGCCATGCTGATGGTGATGGAAAACGGTACGCCGGGGCTGGAAAAACGCTATGCCAGCGGCGAATTGCCGCCCTATCCGGTCGACTTCGGCTGATCCATCGGCCCCTATTATCCGAACCCCTGCAACAGGAGACACCATGCCCCTGAACAACGACCTGCGCATCTATGTCGACGGCCAGTGGCACGATCGTTCGAGCGCCGACGGCATTCCCGTGCTCAACCCCGCGACCGAGGAAGTGATCGGACACGTGGCGGCAGGCACGGCGGCCGACGTCGACCTGGCGGTGGCGGCGGCCAGCCGGGCCTTCGACAGCTTCGGGCGTACGTCCGTTGCCGAACGGCTGGCGCTGCTGACGCGGATCAGGGACTTGCTGGAGGAACGGTCGGAACTCTTCGCTCAGGCCATCACCGCCGAAATGGGCGCGGCGATCACCTTCTCGCGCGGGGGGCAGGTGTATTTCGGCATCGAGCATGTGCGGGTGGCGATCGACGTGCTGGGCAGGTTCGCCTTCGAATACGAACGAGATGGCATTCATATCCGCCGCGAACCGATCGGGGTCTGCGGCCTGATCACCCCGTGGAACTGGCCGCTTTACCAGATCACCGCCAAGCTGGCCCCGGCGCTGGCGGCGGGCTGCACCGCCGTGCTCAAGCCCAGCGAGCTGTCGCCGTTCAGCGCGCAGCTGTTCGCGCAGGTGATGCACGATGCCGGAACGCCAGCGGGCGTGTTCAACATGGTCCACGGCACGGGCGACGTGGTGGGTGCGGCCATTGCCTCGCACCCGCAGGTGGACATGGTCAGCTTCACCGGCTCCACCCGCGCGGGCGTGCTGGTGGCGCAGGCGGCGGCACCCACGGTGAAGCGGGTGGTGCAGGAACTGGGCGGCAAGTCGCCCAACATTTTGCTGGACGATGCCGAGTTTGCCGAAGCCGTGCCCAAGGGCGTGCTGGGGGCCATGCGCAATGTCGGCCAGTCCTGCGCCGCACCCACGCGGATGCTGGTTCCCGCCGGTCGGCTGGCCGAGGTGGAGGCGCTGGCGGCCGAAGCTGCCAACGGCGTGGTGGTTGGCAACCCGCTCGACGAAGCCTGCTTCATCGGCCCGCTGGCCAACAAGGCGCAGTTCACCAAGGTGCAGGACCTGATCCAGGTCGGCATCGATGAAGGTGCGAAGCTGGTGGCGGGCGGCACGGGCCTGCCCGAAAGCGTGAACCGCGGCTTCTTTGCCCGGCCCACGGTCTTTTCCCAAGTCACGCCCGACATGCGCATTGCCCGCGAGGAGATCTTCGGCCCGGTGCTGGCGATCATGCCCTATGCCGACGAGGAAGACGCGATCCGCATCGCCAATGCCACCGACTATGGCCTGTCCAGCCACGTCCAGTCAGCCGACCAGGACCGCGCCCGCCGCGTGGCCAGCCGCATCCGGGCCGGGCAGGTGCACATCAATTACCCGGCATGGTCCGGCTATGCGCCGTTCGGCGGCTACCGGCAATCCGGCAACGGCCGCGAATACGGCGTCTTCGCGCTGGAGGAATACCTCGAGGTGAAGGCAGTGCTGGGTTACTGAGCGGAACCCAGGATCGACTGCCGATCCAGCGCCTCGCGCAAGATGCTGTAGTTGGTCTCCGCCTCCGGCTGGCGCATGGCCGTGCCGCAGGAGGGGCTCACCGCGATCGGATACTGCTCCAGCGGATCGGCCACGATGTCGAACATCTCGCAGTCCTCCGCCCGGTCGACGCAGACCAGCTTGTAGTGGCCGTTGCGGATGCCCGCGACGCGGGTGCCATTGGTGAGCAGGTTCACGCTTTCGGTCAGCACCACGTCGCGCAGCGGATCGCGCACGCTGTCCGCCTGGCCGAACAGGATGGGGTAGAGTGAACGCCCGGTCAGCGGAATGGTGCCGCCCTCAGGCCCCGCTGCAACCCGCTCGGGTGCGTTCAGACCCGCCAGGTTGAGGATGGTGGGGAACAGGTCCGACACGTGGCTAAGCGCCGGGCTGGTGCTGCCCGCAGGGATGCCCGGCCCGGCGATCGCCAGCGGCACCAGCGCCCCGCCCTGCCACGCGCTGCCCTTCCCGCGCCCGGTGCGGGTGATGTACATGTTGTCGATGAAATCCATGTGCGGCCAGCCGTACATCGGGGTGCCGTTGTCGCCCACGTAGATCACGTAGGTATTGGGCGGCAGCGAAGCGAGCACCTGGCCGATCAGCGTATCGAGCGCATTGGTCATGAAGCGCATGGTCGCCTCGCCCGAACACTGGCCCACGTCCTGCGAACCATAGGTGCCGCCGCAGGCTTCCACCTCGGCGCGGGTGGTCGCATCGAGCAGGTCCGCTTCGGGGATCATCATCGCTGACGGGTCCTGGTTGCGGGTGGCATGGCTGAGGTTGAAGGCGAGCCAGCCGAACCACGGGCGGTCGGGCTCGGCCGCGCGCTCGGCCAGCCAGTCACGCAGCAGGGCGACCTTCACCACGTCGGCATTGGTGGTGGGAGCGATCCCCGGCAGGCTGCGCGTGGGAGCGGGCAGGGTGCGCCATTGGTCGGGCGCCATGGTGTCATCCTGCACCTGCAATTCCCAGTCCCAGTAGGTAGGCACCGCAGCGTGCATGTTGCCCGCGAAATAGTCGAACCCGGCCTCGCGCGGCTTCATGCCGGGATAGTCCACGCCGTTCTGGCCGGGCAGGCCCGCCATGTGCCACTTGCCGATGACCGCGGTGGCATAGCCCGCCTGGTGCAGTTCCTGCACGAAGCTGGTGTGCGACTGGTCGAGCGCATCGGCATAGGTCGCCACGCCATGATCGCGCACGTTGAGGCCGGTCAGGATCGAGGCGCGGGTGGGCGAGCAGAACGGCTGCGCCCAGGTCTGGCTGAAGGTCATGCCGCTGCGGGCAAGGGCATCGAGGTGCGGGGTGGAGGCCGGATGCCCGGCGATGCGGCCTGCCTGCGGGTGGTTGAAGCCATCGGGACCGTAGGTCGCCTGTAGCTGCTCGATCAGGCCGGGGAACATGCCGGTGGTGACATCGGTGCCGACATCGTCGCTGATGATCAGCAGGATGTTGGGCCGCTGATCGGTGAACGGTGCCGCCTGGGCCTGGGCTTCGGCCCGCACCTCTTCGGCTTGCGCAGCGCAGCCCGCCAGCGCCAATGCGCCGGCCAGCGCCAATGCCAGTCTAACGATCATGTCCTCTCCTGCCCCCGTCTTTCGGGCCATTTCGGTCAGGGCTTGAAACGCCCTCCGCGGATATGGGTGAACTTCTGGCCGCTGGCGTCAAGTTCGTACCAGGCGATCGTCTCCACCGTGCGCAGGTCTCCTGCTTTGGTTGCGCCGAATTCATAGTCCGGCCAGTCGACCAGTGTCCGGAAAGTGGTGCGGCAGTACATGGCGGCGTTGCGTGGGCCGAACAGCAGACCCAGCGGCACCACTTCCTCGTCGATGCGGCTGCGCACCAGCCGGTAGAAGTCGACGATCCCCTGCCGCCCCTCGATGCGCTTGGTGCTGCCCAGCTCGAACACCACGTCGTCGGCATAGAAGCGGCTGAAACCGTCGAAATCGGCCGCGTTGAATGCAGCGACATACTGGCGAAAATCGTCTTCGGTCATGCGGAAACAGCCTTGTTGTCGATCAGCCGGGTGCCGCCGATGCGCGCGGCGACGAACAGGCGGGCGTTGCCGTTGTCTTCCGGCAGCAAGGCAATGCTATCGGCATCGCGCAGTTCGGCATAGTCGACGCTGGCAAAGCCGCCCGCCAGCAGCGCCTCCTCCAGCGCGGCGAGCACGGGGGCGACGGGTTCGCCAGCCAGCAGGTCGGCAATCGCGGCGTCCATCGCGCGCGGCAGCACGGCGGCATTGGCGCGGTCCTGCGGCGAGAGGTAGGCATTGCGGCTGCTCATCGCCAGCCCATCGGGATCGCGCACGATGGCGACGCCGTGGATGGCATCGACATGCGGCAGCGTCAGGTCGAGATCGCGCGCCATGCGGCGGATCACGGCCAGCTGTTGCCAGTCCTTTTCCCCGAACAGCGCCATGTCCGGGCGCACCTGGTTGAACAGCTTCAGCACCACCGTTGCCACCCCGTCGAAGTGGCCGGGCCGGTCCGCCCCGCACAGGCCCGCCGACACGCCCGAGACCGAGACATTGGTGGCATAGCCCTGCGGGTACATCTCCGCCACGCCCGGCGCCCACAGCAAGGCCACGCCTTCGGCCTCCAGCTTGGCTGAATCCTCTGCCAGCTGGCGCGGATAGGCGTCGAGATCCTCGTTGGGGCCGAACTGGCGCGGATTGACGAAGATCGAGGCGACAACATGGCGCGCCTTCTGCGCCGCTTCGCGCATCAGCGTCAGGTGCCCCTCGTGTAGCGCGCCCATGGTCGGCACCAGCGCGAGCGAGCCTGTCAAGCGCAAGTCATCCACAGCTTGGCGCAGGTCTTTGAGGGTGGTGACGGTTTGCATGAAGGCCGCGCTCCGATAAACTGCGTGCATTGGCCTAGCCGCCTGTAGCTTTGAGAGAAAGAGCCAGCTTTGACTGCACCCCACCGTATCGTCTTTGCCAACGAAAAGGGCGGCACCGGCAAGTCCACCACCGCGGTGCACGTGGCCGTGGCGCTCGCCTATCAGGGGGCCAGGGTGGCCGCGCTCGACCTCGATACGCGCCAGCGCACCTTCTACCGTTATTGCGAGAACCGCGCCGAAACCCAGCGTCGCCGGGACATCGAACTGCCCGGCCCGGTGTTCGACGTGTGCCATGGCGACACCGTGGAGGAACTGGAACAGGAAGCCGCGCGGATCGGTGACGGCTGCGATTTCCTGCTGTTCGATACCCCCGGCCGCGACGATCCCTTCGCTCGCCACGTGGCGGCCAGCGCCGATACGCTGGTGACACCGATGAACGACAGCTTCGTCGACTTCGACCTGATCGGCCACGTCGACGCCGAAAACTTCAAGGTGCGCAAGCTCAGCTTCTATGCCGAGCTGATCTGGGAAGCGCGGATCAAGCGCAGCCGGGCGCAGATCGAACAACAGCGGCGCGAGATGGACTGGGTGGTGGTGCGCAACCGCACCGGCTTCACCGATGCGCGCAACCAGCGCCGCATCGACCAGGCATTGGCCGAACTGTCCAAGCGCGTGGGCTTCCGTGTCTCGCAAGGGCTGTCCGAACGCGTGATCTACCGCGAACTGTTCCCCTCGGGCTTGACCCTGCTCGACAAGGGGCAGTTGGGCGAGCTTGGCACCAGTCACCTCGTCGCGCGGCAGGAAGTGCGCAGCCTGGTGGCGAACCTGCGGCTGCCCATGCCTGCACCCGGCGGAGATAGTGCGGCCCTGGCCACCACGCGCCGCCAGGTGGAGCTCGCCTGACCGTGCTGAAATTCGCGGTCCTGATCGGCGCGGGCGTGCTGTTCTACCGTTGGGTAATGGGGCGCTGGCCGTGGGAACCGGCCATGTCCACGCGCGAGCAGGCCCTGTTCCGCGCGCGCCGCCTGCTGGGGGTGGAAGCCCGCGCCAGCCGTGCCGAGATCATCGCTGCGCACCGGCGGCTGGTGGCCATGGTCCATCCCGACAAGGGCGGCACCAACAGCCAGGTCCACGAAGCCAATTCCGCGCGCGACCTGCTGCTGGCAGAACTGCCTGCGGGCGTCGAATAGGCTTTCCCGATGATGCACCAGTTCCACTCCACCGTGCTGCGCGAATACGATATCCGCGGGATCATCGGTGAAACCCTGGGGCCGGACGATGCCCGCGCCATCGGGCGCGGCTTCGGCACCTTGCTGCGGCGCGATCTGGGTGAAGGCGCCACGCCGCTGGTGGCGGTGGGGTATGACGGGCGCGTCAGCTCGCCCATGCTCGAACACGCGCTGGTGGAGGGGTTGACCGCCAGCGGCTGCAACGTGCGCCGGATCGGTCTGGGGCCGACCCCGATGCTCTATTACGCCGAAGCCTCAGCCGAAGAGGTACATGGCGGCATTCAGATAACTGGCAGCCACAATCCCGCCAATTACAATGGCTTCAAGATGGTATTTCGTGGCCGGCCCTTCTTCGGCGCCGATATCCAGCAGCTTGGCGCGATGGCGGCCGAGGGGGACTGGATCGACGGGCTGGGCACAGTCGAAAGCCTCGATATCATCGAACAGTATGTCGAGCGCCTCCTGGCTGCACTCGCGGGGACAGATCCCGCCGGCCTCGCCGGGCTGCGCGTGGGCTGGGACGCGGGCAACGGCGCTGCCGGTCCGGCGCTGGAACTGCTCGCCCAGCGCATGCCGGGGGAACACCACCTGCTGTTCACTGAAGTCGACGGCAATTTTCCCAATCATCATCCTGATCCTACTGTCGAGGCAAACCTTGACGACCTCCGCCAGCTTGTCGCGGACAAGCAGCTCGACTTCGGAGTGGCATTCGACGGCGACGGCGACCGGATCGGCGCCATCGACGGCACGGGCCGCGTCATCTGGGGGGATCAATTACTGCTGATCTACGCCGAAGACCTCCTCGTAAGACTACCTGGTGCGACGGTGATCGCTGACGTGAAAGCCAGCCGCGCGCTGTTCGACGGCGTGGCCGCGCTGGGCGGCAAGCCGCTGATGTGGAAGACCGGGCACTCGCTGATTAAGTCCAAAATGAAGGAAGTTTCCGCGCCGCTGGCGGGCGAAATGAGCGGCCACGTGTTCTTTGCCGACGAATACTATGGCTTCGACGACGCGCTATACGCCGGGGTGCGGCTGATCGCGGCATCGCTGCGGCTGGGCAAGTCGGTGACCGAACTGCGCGGCGCCATGCCGCAGATGCTCAACACGCCGGAGCTGCGCTTCCAGGTCGACGAAAGCCGCAAGTTCGCGGCCATCGCGGAGATCGCCGCGCGCATTGCCGCAAGCGATGCGCTGGCCGACACCACCGACGGCGTGCGCGTGACCACCGATGACGGCTGGTGGCTGCTGCGCGCCTCGAACACCCAGGACGTGCTGGTGGCACGCGCCGAGAGCGATACCGAGCAGGGCCTCGCGCGCCTGCTGGCGCAGATCGACGAGCAACTGGCGGCCAGCGGCCTCGAACGCGGCGAGAGCGCGGGACACTAGAACAAGCGCGGCTGGCTTGACTATCGCGCCCATCGGTGTTCGACTGCCCTTCCTTTGCAAACAATAGGGGGAATTATGGGCGGTTTTTCAATTGGTGATCTTTTCCAGTTCGAAAAGATGGTGGCGCCGGTGGTGCTCAAGATCGTCTACTGGCTGGGCCTGGTCGGCATCGTGATCTACCTGCTGGTGGCGATGGCCGGTGGCCTGGCCATGATGGACTACAGCGCGGCGACTGGCCTTGGCACGATCCTGCTGTCGATTGTCGGGGCTGGCTTCTTCATCCTGTTCTGGCGTGTGATGATCGAGGTCTACATGGTGCTGTTCGGCATTCACCAGCGGCTGGGCGAAGTGCGTGATGCGATTTCGGCCAGCAAGGAACCGCCCGCCAGCTGATAGCCTGGCCCTGATCACCCACAGGTGACGCCGACCTTGCCTGCGGGTATCGTCGGCACAGTGGCAAGTCCGACTGGCATCCCTGGCGAAATCAGCGACTGGTTCGCCGCTCGCGGCTGGCGCGTGCGGCGGCACCAGGCGGAGATGCTGGAGGCTGCCGATGTCGGCAAGCACGCCATGCTGGTGGCCGACACCGGCGCTGGCAAGACGCTGGCCGGGTTCCTGCCGACGCTGGCGGCCTTCTGTCCCTCGCGCCTTGGCGGTGCGCCGCCGCCCGAGGGCCTGCACACGCTCTACGTCTCGCCGCTGAAGGCGCTGGCGCATGACGTGCAGCGCAACCTCGTCACTCCGGTGGAGGAGATGGGGCTGCCGATCCGGATCGAGACGCGCAGCGGCGATACGCCCACCGATCGCAAGAAGCGCCAGCGCGCCCGCCCGCCGCATGTCCTGCTGACCACGCCCGAAAGCCTGTCGCTGCTGCTCAGCTACGAGGACAGCTTTACCCTGTTCGCCGGGCTGAAGCGGGTGGTGGTGGACGAGGTTCACGCCTTCGCTACCCAGAAGCGCGGCGACCTGCTGGCCCTGGCACTCTCGCGCCTGCAAGCCATTGCGCCCGGCCTGCAACGCGCTGCGCTGTCTGCCACGGTGGCCGATCCCGCAGGCTTCGCCGCCTGGATTGCGCCATGGGGGGACCTCGATGCCGTCGCGCTGGTGGAAGGCGAGAAGGGGGCCGATCCCGAAGTCGAGATCCTGCTGCCCGACGAGCAGCGCGTCCCTTGGGGCGGGCACGCGGCGACCTGGGCCATCCCGCAGCTCTACCAGCGGATCAGGGACAACCGCACGACCTTGGTGTTCACCAACACCCGCTTCCTGGCCGAGCTGGTGTTCCGCCACCTGTGGGACGCCAACGACGACCTGCTGCCGATCGGCATCCACCATGGCTCGCTGTCGAAGGAGGCGCGGCGCAAGGTGGAAGGGGCGATGGCGCGCGGCGAGCTGCGGGCGCTGGTATGCACCGCCAGCCTCGACCTGGGGGTCGACTGGGGCGATGTCGACCTGGTGGTGCAGATGGGCGCGCCCAAGGGATCGAGCCGCCTGCTCCAGCGCATCGGTCGCGCCAACCACCGGCTCGACACGCCCAGCCGTGCGCTGCTGGTGCCGGGCAACCGCTTCGAGTTCCTCGAAGCTACGGCGGCCATGCAGGCTGTCGAGGAGGGGCAGCGCGATGGCGAGGCATTCCGCCCCGGCGGGCTCGACGTGCTTGCCCAGCACGTGATGGCCTGCGCTTGCGCCGCGCCGTTCCAAGAGGACGAGCTGCTGGCCGAAGTGCGTTCATGCTGGCCCTATGCCGGGATCGACCAGGGCCGCTTCGCCCGCGTGCTCGAGTTCGTGGCGACCGGCGGCTATGCCCTGCGCGCCTATGACCGGTTCCGCCGCATCACTCGCGACAGGCATGGCATGTGGCGGCTCACCCATCCCGAACAGGCGCACCGCCACCGCATGAACGCGGGCATCATCGTCGACAGCGAGATGCTCGACGTGCGGTTCGGGAACGGACGCTCGCTGGGCAAGGTGGAGGAACGCTTTGCCGCCAGCTTGCGCCCCGGCGACACCTTCCAGTTCGCCGGGCTCAACCTCGAGGTCGAGCAGCTGAGGGACATGGAGCTGGTGGTGCGCGCCAGCCGCAAGGGCGCCATGATCCCCAGCTACACCGGCTTGCGCCTACCGCTCACCACGCACCTGGCCGACCGGGTGCGCGCCTTGCTGGTCGACCGCGCGGGCTGGGCGCGCTTCCCCGACGACGTGCGCGAATGGCTGGAGGTGCAGGACTGGCGCAGCCGCCTGCCGGGGCCGGACAGCCTGCTGGTGGAGAGCTTCCCGCACGCGCAGCGGCACTACACCGTCTACTACACCTTCACCGGCTGGAACGCGAACCAGTCGCTGGGGATGCTGATCACCGCGCGGATGGAGGCCATGGGGCTGCTGCCCGGCGGTTTCGTGGCCAACGACTACTCGCTGGCGGTTTGGGGGCTGAAGCCGGTGGGCGATCCGGCCATGCTGCTTTCGCCCGACATCCTGACACACGAGTTCCTCGCCTGGGTGCAGGACAGCTACCTCCTGCGCCGTGCCTTTCGCGAGGTGGCGGTGATCGGCGGGCTAGTGGAGCGGCAGCATCCGGGCAAGCGGAAGAGCGGGCGGCAGGTCACCTTCAGCACCGACCTGATCTACGACGTGCTGCGCAAGCACGAGCCGGACCACGTGCTGCTCGACGCTGCCTGGGCCGATGCCCGCGCGCGGATGACCGATGTCGAGCGGCTGGGCGACCTGCTCGACCACGCGGCGGAACGGCTGGAGCACGTGGTGCTCGACTACGTCAGCCCCCTGGCGGTGCCGGTGCTGGTGATGCTGGGCCGCGAGGCCGTGCCGCAGGGCGCGGTCGACGACGAGCTGCTGCTGGAGGCCGAGACGCTGGCCGGCACGGCGATGCGGGTGGAGGGCTTGGCAGAGGGGCTGGAGGAGGACTGAACGGGTGCGCTTGTTCAGGTTTCTGCCCGTTTTCCTGCAAAGGTGTGACAGGTGTTACACCGTCCTGGGCGAGAAAACCGCCTCCGGTATTGCAGCGGGAACGGGGTGCCTTGGCGGGCGGCCTGGCGGGGCGATCGACGCGGAGAAAGAGCGCCGTTCCCCTCGCCTGGCCCGGCCGCTGTAGGAAAGCCCGGCTAGTCCGAACCGAACACCGCGTATTGCTGGTTCCCCACGAAGGCGAACTTGTCGAGGTGGGCGTCGGCCACCGCGTTGATGACCTGCACCGAATCGTTGTAGCTGGCGTTCGCGGCGGGTTCGAAGCGGATCAGCGGCATCTCTGGCTGCCGGGCGGCGGCGGCGAGATTGTTCTGGAGTTGCGGCCAGGACACCGCTTCGCCGTTCCACAGCACGGCGCCGCTTTCCTGCACCACCAGCGAAACCTGCTCGTAGGTCGGCACCGGGCTGTCCTCTCGCGGCGGGCCGGGCAGGTCCACGTCGAGCCGCTGCACCGCCATGGGGATCGACAGGATCAGCATCACCAGCAGCACCAGCAGCACGTCAATCAGCGGCGTGATGTTGAGCTCGCTCATCGGCTCGGGCTGGCGGTTGTAGCTGCGTGCGAGCAGGCGGGAACGGATTGCCATCGTCATTCTCCCCATCAATGTGATGTAATAACATCATGCAGACTGAATTCTGTCAACCGGCAATGCGCATGATGGGCGCCGGTGAGGCCGCAGGGGTTTCGGTCACGCAAAGACGCAATGGCGCGAAGGGATCGGGCAATCTCTTTGCGCCTTTGCGTGAGACTGTTCAGCGGCCTGCGGCGCGCGCCCCGATAGCGGCCCTCGCCCCTAACGCCGCGCAACAAAAAAGGGGCGGATCGCTCCGCCCCTTCTTCGAGTTACCGTGTGGCCGAGGATTACTCCTTGCCGAACACCCGGTAGCGTTCGTTGCCGACGAAGCCGAACTTGGTCACGCCCGAGCTCTTGATGATGTTCAGCACCTGGGCCGAAATATCGTAGCTGGCGTTGGCTTCCGGCTCGAACTGCAGTTCGGGTTCGACATCCATCTGGAGCGTCGCCTGGAGGTTGCGCACCAGCTCGCCGTCGTTGATCTGATCGCCGTTCCACAGGATCTGGCCGGCCTGGGTCAGCACGATCTTGTTCTTCACCGGATCGATCTGGTTTTCCGGCGGCGGATTGGGGTTGGGCGAGGGCAGGTCGATGTTCACCGCGTGGGTGGCCACCGGGATGGTGATGATGAACATGA
>JAGREI010000181.1 GCA_020446625.1 Erythrobacter sp. | reverse complement strand
AAGTGCTGATCCAGACGCGCCATCCGGAAGCCCCGGTGATCGCCGCGCTGCAATCGGGCGACCGCGATGCCTTCTACGAGGCCGAAACCGATGCCCGCCGCTATGCCGGCGCGCCGCCGTTCGGGCGCTGGGCCGCGATCATCGTTTCCAGCGAGGACGAGGCCGAGGCGCGCTCCGCCGCCAACCGCATCGGAGACAGCCGCCCGCACCTGGACGACGTGATGATCCTCGGCCCGGCACCCGCCCCGCTGGCGCTGCTGCGCGGCCGCTACCGCTATCGCCTGCTGCTGAACGCGCGCCGGTCTGCCGGGTTGCAGGACGTGATCCGGCAATGGCTGGGCAGCGTGGACCTGCCGCCGGGCGTGCGGGTGGGGGTGGATATCGACCCGTACAGCTTCGTTTGACACTGCGCTGTCGCCCTGGGGTTCGGACAGATGCAATGGCTGCTTCTCGCTATTCTGAGACCATAACCTGCCATTCCGCTTTCGACCCGATTGCGGACGTTGTGACCAAGAGTTAGGACTACGCCACATGAGCGAAGCTGAACTTCACGAGAAGCTGGGTGCACTTGGGCGTATACTCGCGTTGGAGCTAGTCGACACCAGCGACACTCGCGTCTTCGAGACGGGTTTGAAGCATTTCCGGCATGCGGGGCTAGAGCCGATCATGAAGGTCGAGGTCGTCACACCCGAGGATTATCTCGGCGATGTGATCGGCGACCTCAACTCGCGGCGTGGCCAGATCCAGGGCACCAACACGCGTTGCAATGCCCAGGCGGTGGAGGCCCATGTGCCGCTCGCCAACATGTTCGGATATGCGGACAAGCTGCGCTCGTTGAGCAAAGGGCGTGCAAAATGCGTGGTGCAGTTTTCACATTTCGGTGGAGCATCTGACAACGGAGGACCGCCGGATTCCGAACCCAAGATTGCTGCGCTAAGGGCTTAGGCGCGGAAGTCCGCTTTCCACCCCATTCCGGACACCTAAACCGACATTCAAGCGTCCCCAAAGCAGAGGGACTCTCGAGCAAGAACCCGTCCGTTCTGCCACGGCCAGCGCGACCCTCTCGACATTTTCGCTAGCCATATAAGGAAATCCTTATATGCTAATGTCACCATGCACAGCGAATCCATCCTCAAGGCCATGGCCGATCTCACCCGGATGCGGGTGTTGCGGCTGGTGCAGGCGATGGAGCTTTCGGTGGGCGAACTGGCGCAGGTGCTGGGGCAAAGCCAGCCGCGCGTTTCGCAGCATGTCGCCAAGCTGGCCGACGCCGGGCTGGTCCACCGCCACCGCGAAGGCAGCTGGGTGTTCCTGCGCCCTGCCCCTGCCAGCCCGCTGAACCAGGCCGCCGCGCGGCTGCTGGCCACGGCAGAGAACGAGGACCCCGACTTCGCCGCCCTCGCCCGCGCCGATCGCGAACGGCTCGATACCATCCGCCGCGCGCGCGAAGCCGAAGCCCAGGCCTATTTCGCCGCGCACGCGGGCCAGTGGGACGAACTGCGCGCCATGCTCGGCCCCTCCGAAGCGGTGGAGGCGGCGATCCTGGCCGCGCTGGCGGGCCACGAACCGGGCCAGCTGGCCGATATCGGCACCGGCACCGGGCGCATTGCCGAACTGCTGGCCAGCAGCTGCGATCACCTGGTCGCGCTCGACAAGAGCCCCGACATGCTGCGGCTGGCCCGCGCGCGGTTGCAGCGGCTCGATACCGGATCGGTGGAACTGGTGCAGGCCGATTTCTCTGCCTTGCCCTTTCCTTCCGCCACGTTCGATACCGTGGTGTTCCACCAGGTGCTGCACTACGCGGCGGACCTTGCCGCCCCGCTGGCAGAGGCCGCGCGCGTCTGTCGTCCCGGCGGGCGGCTGGTGATCGCGGACCTTGCTGCCCATGCGCACGAGGAACTGCGCAGCCGCCACGCTCACTCCCGGCTGGGCTTCGCGCCCGAAGCCATGGCCGATGCGCTGCGCGCCGCCGGGTTCGAACCCGACGAACCCGTCGCCTGCGAGGGCGGCCAGCTTGTCACTCTGGTCTGGACCGCGCGGCGGCTCGGACCGGTTCATTCCGCCACCCCCGCCACCACAACCGCCAAAGAAACTGCATGACCCAGCGCCACGTCCCGCCGCAATCGCCGCGCTTTGCCACCACGCCGCTGTTCGCCGGGCTGCCCGGCGACGTGGAGGTGAGTTTCGAGTTCTTCCCGCCCCGGTCCGAACAGGCCGAGGCCGGGTTGCTGAAGGCACTGGCGCCGCTCGCCTCGCTTTCGCCGGCCTTCGTCTCCATGACCTATGGCGCGGGCGGATCGACGCGTGAGCGCAGCTTTGCCGCGATCGAACACATCATGGCCGCGCATCCCGGCTTGCCGGTGGCCGCGCACCTCACCTGCGTCGCCGCCAGCCGCGCCGAGACGCACGACGTGGCAGACCGTTTGTGGGACATGGGCGTGCGCCACGTGGTCGCCCTGCGCGGCGATGCAGGTGCGCCCGGCGCGCCCTTCGCACCGCACCCGCAAGGCTATACCTGCGCCGCCGAGCTGGTGGCGGGGCTGAAGGCGCGCCACCCGTTCGAGATTTCGGTGTCCGCCTATCCGGAGCTGCACCCCGAAGCCGCCAGTGCCGAGGCGGAGATGGATTACCTGAAGCGCAAGTTCGATGCCGGAGCGGACCGGGCGATCACCCAGTTCTTCTTCTGCTCCGACACCTTCTTCCGCTTCCGGGACCGCGCCGCAGCGGCGGGCATCGCGCAGCCGATCGTTCCCGGCGTGCTGCCTGTCACCAACATCGCCCGCACCGTGACGCTGGCCGAACAGTGCGGCGCGCAGGTGCCGCTGTGGCTGCGCGAGCTGTTTGCCGGGCTGGATGGGTTCGGGCAGGCGCGCGAGCTGGTGGCCGCCACCGTCACCGCCGAATTCTGCCGCCGCCTCTATGCCGAGGACGTGCGCCGCTTCCACTTCTACACCCTCAACCGCGCCGAGCTGGCCTATGCCACCTGCCACCTGCTGGGTGTGCGCGGTCCGGCAATAGACATGGGGGCAATCGCCATGGAGCAAGCCGCATGAGCACCCCCCGCGAAGTCCACGCCGATCCGCGCGGCGCCTTGCAGGCGCTGGCCGCCCAACGCGTGCTGCTGTTCGACGGCGCATTCGGCACCATGATCCAGAACCGCAAGCTGACCGAAGCCGACTATGCCGGTGACCTGGGCCTGGGCCACGATCAGAAGGGCAACAACGATATCCTCGCCCTCACCCGGCCCGACGTGATCGACGATATCACCCGCGCCTATCTGGCGGCGGGGTCGGACGTGGTTTCCACCAACACCTTCTCCTCCAACTCGATCAGCCAGGCCGATTACGGCGCCGAACACCTGGTGCGGGAAGTCAACCTGGCTGCCGCCAACATCGCCCGCGCCGCAGTGGACGACTTCATCAAGGCCGACGGCAAGCCGCGCTTCATCGCGGGCGCAGTGGGGCCGACCAACAAGACCTTGTCGCTATCACCCAAGGTGGAAGACCCCGGCTTTCGCGAAGTCGACTACGACGGGATGAAGGCGGTCTACCGCGAACAGGTGGAGGCGCTGGTCGATGGCGGGGTGGACTTCATTCTGGTCGAAACGGTGTTTGATACGCTGAACTGCAAGGCCGCCTGCCACGCCGTGACCGAACTGGCGCGGACGCGCGGTCGTGACATTCCGCTGATGGTGTCCATGACCTTGACCGACCTGTCGGGCCGCAACCTGTCGGGCCACACTGTCGAGGCGTTCTGGAACGCGGTGCGGCACACCAATCCCGTCACCATCGGGCTCAACTGCAGCTTCGGGGCAGAGCAACTGCGCCCGCATGTGCAGCACCTGTCCGGCGTGGCCGATGCGCTGCTGATGGCTTACCCCAATGCGGGCCTGCCCAACGAACTGGGCGAATACGACGAGCAACCCGCCACCACCGCCGGGCTGGTGAGCGAATGGGCGCAGCATGGCCGGGTGAACATTGTCGGCGGTTGCTGCGGCTCCACCCCCGAACACATCGCCGCGATGGCGCGCGCCGTCGACGGCCTCGCCCCGCGCGTGCCGCCGGTGAAGGTGCAGAAGATGCGCCTTGCGGGCCTTGAACCCTTCACGATTGCTGCCTGAGTTACCCGAACCACCATGAACGCCCAGCAGACCGCCCGTTTCGTCAACATTGGCGAACGCACCAACGTCACCGGCAGCGCCGCCTTCAAGAAGCTGATCATGGCGGGCGACTATCACGCCGCCGTCGAAGTCGCGCGCCAGCAGGTCGAGAACG
>JAGREI010000180.1 GCA_020446625.1 Erythrobacter sp. | reverse complement strand
CCTGCGCCTCGTGCACGGTGGCGACGCCGCACTTGCCCAGCGCGGTCACGACTTCTGGATCGGCACGCTCGATCTTGGTGACGACGACACCCACGGCAGTTCTCCTTGCTTCGCTTCGGCACGCGATCTGCGGCATTCGCGGGCGCAAGCCAAATGCGAAATTGCGCCGTGGCATAAAAAAATACTAAGTTCACTGTCATGCAACCGCAGCCGTTCAATATCCGCCAGTATGCCGCTTTCGAAGCGACCGTGCGGCGCGGCAGCGTCAGCGGCGCGGCGCGCGCCATCAACCTCACCCAGCCCGCGATAACCCAGGCGATCGCGCGGCTCGAGGCAGAGCTCGACTGCGCGCTGTTCGAACGCGGCCCCAAGGGTATGCACCCGACTGCGCCCGCCATGCTGCTGGCCCCGCGCGTGGCCAGCGCGCTGGCGCTGATTGGCAGCCCGCGCGTCACCGGAACGCAGGTGCGTGCCTTCATGGGGGTGGCGCGCGCGGGCAGCTATGCCGAAGCGGCGGCGGCGACCGGCGTTTCCTCGGCCTCGCTGCATCGCGCGATTGCAGACCTCTCGCTGGCGCTGGGCCAGCACCTGTTCGACCGGCGCGGGCGCTCGATCGCGCTCACCGCCGCAGGCCAAAGGCGCGCGCGCAGCTTCGGCCTCGCTCTGGCTGAACTGCGCGCCGGTCTGGATGAGGTGGCTGACTGGCAAGGCAAGGCGGCCGGGCGCATCGCGATCGGCGCCATGCCCTTGTCACGCGCGCGCTGGCTGCCACGGGTGCTGGCAGAGTTTACCCGCACCCATCCGGGGACCGGGATCGCCGTGATCGAGGGAAGCTATGCCGAACTGTCCGGTCCCCTGCGCGATGGCGAGATCGACTTCATGCTCGGCGCCATCCGCGAGGCTGACCCGCCGGATGACCTGCACCAGGAAGCCTGCTTCATCGACCGGCCCCAGCTGGTGATGCGCCAGGGCCATCCCCTGCTCGACGAGACTATGCGCGATCCGGCGCGACTGATCGACTTCCCGTGGATCCTGCCGGGGCGCGACACGCCGCTGCGCCGCTATTGGGAAGACATGCTGAGCCAGTGCGGCATCAGCCCGCCGCGCGTGCGCGTCGAATGCGGTTCGGTGCTGACCATCCGCGAACTGCTGCTGGCAGGGGATTCGCTCACCCTGCTCAGTCCGGACCAGCTGCGCGTGGAGCTGCAATCGGGAATCCTCGTCGCGCGCCCCTGCCCGGTGGAAGTGCGCCGCTCGATCGGGATCATCCGCCGCAAGGACTGGCACCCGACCCGCACCCAGGCCGCCATGCTGGACCTGCTGCGGACCCTGGCGGTCGACAGGTAATTCGCAGAAATTTATAACCATGGCGCAACTTCCATTTGTCGCGCCTGCGCGCGGCGCGCACAGGGGTTGGCAATGGCAGAGGATGCGCACCCCAGACTGGCACTGATCGGCTTCGGTGAAGCCGGATCGACCTTCGCCCGCGCGGCGGGCTGGGGCGGTACTGCCTGCGCCTATGATATCGACCCTGCGCGCGAAGCTGCGATGGCTGACCTGGGCGTGCGACCCGCTGCCAGCCCGGCCCAGGCACTGGCCGAAGCGCAAGTGGTGCTGTCGCTGGTCACCGCAGACGCTGCGCTCGCCGCTGCACGGGCCTATTCCCCCGACCTGCCCGCTGGCGCGCTGTGGTGCGACATGAACTCGGTCGCGCCGCACACCAAGCGCATGGCTGCCGCAGTGGTGGAAGCCATGGGCGCACGCTATGTCGATGTCGCGGTGATGAGCCCGGTCGACAAGCTGATGGCCGCGCCGCTGCTGCTGGCCGGACCGCACGCGGCAGAGGCGCAGGCCGCGCTTGTGGCGCTGGGCTTCACCAATGTCCGCGTGGCGGGCGACACGGTGGGCCGCGCCAGCGCGATCAAGCTGTGCCGCTCGATCATGGTCAAGGGGCTGGAGGCGCTGACCGCCGAAATGGTGATGGCCGCCAGTCAGGCAGGCGTGCTTGGCGAAGTGCTCGCCAGCCTCGATGCCAGCGAGAAGCCACAGTCCTGGAGCCAGCGCGCCGACTACAACCTCGATCGCATGTTGCTGCATGGCCGCCGTCGCGCCGCCGAAATGCACGAGGCAGCGGCGATGATCACCGACCTTGGCATTTCCCCGATGATGACCGAAAACACAGTCAACTGGCAGGAAGGACTCGGCGCCCTTGGCGTGGAACCGATGCCCGAGGGCCTCGATGCCAAGCTGGCGGCGATCAAGGGTACGCCGCATTACCAGGGAGAGATCTGACCCCCATGAGCCTGATTATCGACTGCCACGGCCACTATACCGTCCTGCCCAAGGGCCACGACAGCTGGCGCGAGGAGCAGAAGGCCGCCTACAAGAATGGTACGCCCTGCCCGCCCTACCCGGATATCTCCGACGACGAGATCCGCGAGACGATCGAGGCGAACCAGCTGCGCCTGATCCAGGAACGCGGCGCGGACTTCACCATTTTCAGCCCCCGCGCCAGCGCCATGGCCCCGCACGTGGGCGACCAGGCGGTGGCGAGCGAATGGGCGCGGCGCTGCAACGACCTGATCTACCGCGTCACCCAGCTGTTTCCCGATACCTTCATCGGCGGCTGCATGTTGCCGCAGAGCCCCAAGTCGGACCTTTCCGAAAGCGTGCGCGAACTGCGCCGCTGCGTGGAGGAGCTGAACTTCGTCGTCTGCAACCTCAACCCCGATCCGGGCGGCGGGCATTTCGCCCATCCGCCGCTGACCGACGAATACTGGTTCCCGATCTACGAGGCCATGTGCGAACTTGGCGTGCCGGCGATGATCCACGTCTCGGGCAGCTGCAACCCGGCCATGCACGCCACCGGCGGATATTACCTGGCGGCCGATACCGTCGCCTTCATGCAGCTGTTGCAGGGCGACCTGTTTGCCCGCTTCCCCGAATTGAAGCTGATCATCCCCCACGGCGGTGGTGCGGTGCCGTATCACTGGGGCCGCTATCGCGGGCTGGCGGACATGCTCAAGCAGCCCGACATCGAACAGCACCTGATGAACAACGTGTTCTTCGACACCTGCGTCTACCACCAGCCGGGCATCAACCTGCTGGCCGACGTCATCCAGAACAAGAACATCCTGTTCGGCAGCGAAATGGTGGGCGCGGTGCGCGGGATCGACCCGCAGACCGGGTTCTACTTCGACGATACCAAGCGGTATATCGATGCGCTGGATATCTCGGATGCAGAGAAGCACGCCATCTTCGAAGGCAATGCGCGCAAGGTCTATCCGCGCCTGGATGCTATTCTGAAGGGAAAGGGCCTGTGAGTTCAACCGCCACCGGATTTGCCCCCTGCGAGAAGCCGGAACGCTATATCCAGCAGCTGGTGAAGCACTGGGGGCACAAGATGGCGACCTCCTATGACGAGGGGGACGGCATGGGCCTGTTCCCCTTCGACGAGCACACCAATGCGGTGATGACCGCCCGCCACGACGGGATCGCCATCACGCTGACCACTGCCGATGCCGCGTCGAACCAGAACATGCGCGGGGTGATCGAACGGCACATCGACCGCTTCGCCTTTCGCGAGGCGCCGCTGACCTACGAATGGAAAGAACAATGACCGACAAGAAAGAACGGATCAACATCCACGAATACCTCGCAGAATTCGAGGATATCCCCGGCACCCGCGTGTTCACCGCGCAGCGGGCGCGCAAGGGCTACTGGCTGAACCAGTTCGCCATGAGCCTGATGAAGGAAGAGAACCGCCAGCGGTTCAAGGCCGACAATGCCGCCTACCTCGACGACTGGAACCTGACGCCCGCCGCGCGCCAGGCCGTGCTCGATCGCGATTACAACGCGATGATCGACGAAGGCGGCAACGTCTACTTCCTGTCCAAGCTGTTTTCCGCCGACGGGCAGAGCTTCCAGTTCGCAGCCGGTTCGATGACCGGCATGACCCCGGAAGAATATGCACAGATGATGATCAACGGCGGCCGTTCGCCCGAAGGCGTCCGCTCGAAGAAGGGAGGCTATTGAGATGGCCCGCGTAACCACAGGTATCACCTCCAGTCACATCCCGGCGCTGGGCGCCGCGATCCAGACCGGCACCAAGGGCAACGACTACTGGGGTCCGGTCTTCGCCGGCTACGAGCCGATCAAGGAATGGATCCACCAGCCGGGCAACATGCCCGACGTGATCGTGCTGGTGTACAACGACCACGCCACCGCCTTCGACATGAACGTGATCCCCACCTTCTCGATCGGCTGCGCGGAACGCTTCAAGCCCGCCGACGAAGGCTGGGGCCCGCGCCCGGTGCCGGACGTGATCGGCCACCCGGACCTGGCCTGGCACATCGCCCAGAGCCTGATCCTCGACGATTTCGACATGTGCATCTTCAACGACATGGACGTGGACCACGGCTGCACCGTGCCGCTGTCGATGATCCTGGGCGAGCCGGAGGAATGGCCGTGCAAGGTCATCCCCTTCCCCGTCAACGTCGTCACCTATCCGCCGCCCTCGGGCCGCCGCTGCTTCAACCTGGGCGATTCCATCAAGGCCGCAGTCGAGAGCTTCCCCGAAGACCTCAACGTCCACGTCTGGGGCACTGGCGGCATGAGCCACCAGTTGCAGGGTCCGCGTGCCGGCCTGATCAACAAGGAGTTCGACCTGAACTTCATCGACATGCTGATCAAGGACCCCGAAACCCTCAGCAAGATGCCGCACATCGAATACCTGCGCGAAGCCGGTTCGGAAGGCATCGAGCTGGTGATGTGGCTGATCATGCGTGGCGCGCTGGGCGACAAGGTAAAGGACCTCTACACCTTCTACCACATCCCCGCGTCAAACACCGCGCTGGGCGCGCTGCTGCTCCAGCCGGAGGATACGGCAGGCGAGCCGCTGAACCCGCGCGTGGTCCATTCGGGCCACTCGCTGGAAGCAGCGGAGTAAGCGGACGCCCCGCCCCGCCAGGGGCCGGGGCACCCCAACCTCCCCCCCCCGCTTGCGGGAGGGGCCGGGGGA
>JAGREI010000179.1 GCA_020446625.1 Erythrobacter sp. | reverse complement strand
CACGGCGTGCTCAACACCGACAACATGAACGTGACCGGCGAAAGCTTCGATTACGGCCCCTGGCGCTGGCTGCCACAATGGGATCCGGGCTTCACTGCCGCCTATTTCGACCACCAGTGCCTCTACGCCTTCGGCCGCCAGCCCGAGGCGATCCGCTGGAACCTGGGGCAGCTGGCGGTGGCCTTGCGCCCGCTGGCGGAAGTGGAACCGCTGCTGGCCGCGCTCGACCGCTTCGGCCCGCTCTACGGCGCGGCGATGACCCGGCGGTTCTGCTGGCGGCTGGGCGTGGCCGGACAGGGGCTGGAACGCGATGCCCAGGTGATCGAGGCCGCCGAACGCACGATGCGAGCGAAAGGGATCGGGCCGGATGCCTTCTTCTACCGCCATCGCGGCGGACGCGCGGCCCAAGGCGATCTGGGCCAGGCGCTGGCCGGCTACCAGCCGCTGGACAGCGAGCACGACTACTGGCGCGATGGCCTGCCCGAAACGATGCTGATCGACGAGGTGGAAACCCTTTGGTCCGCCATCGACCAGCGCGACGACTGGGCGCCGCTGATGGACAAGGTCGCCCGCCTGCGGCGCATGGGTTCAGCGCTTGGTAATCCACCGAGTCCTTACGGAATTAACCCTATTGCTTAACCCTCGCTTTGCGCCAGGCAGTTAGTTTCCCTAAGAACCATGTCAGCGCACACTCCATCAGGGGCTTTCTCCTTGTCCGATACCCAGGAACTGATTTCCTACGAGCCCGCCACGGGCAAGGAACTGTGGCGCGGCAAGCATGGCAACGTGGACGAGGTGGTCGACCGCGCGCGCCGGGCCTGGCCCGCCTGGGCCGCCGAACCGCTGGCCCGCCGGATCGAACTGGTGCGCCGCTTCGCCAACGAAGTGCGCAAGGAACAGGATGAATTTGCCGAACTGATCGCGCGCGAGACGGGCAAGCCCATGTGGGAAGCCCGCACCGAAGTGGAATCGGTGATCGCCAAGGTGGAAATCTCGGTGCGCGCCTATGCCGAGCGGACCGGCCAGCGCAAGCTCGACTCCGCGCTGCAAGGCACCGCCGCCGTGCGCCACAAGCCGCACGGGGTAATGGCGGTGCTGGGGCCGTACAACTTCCCCGCGCACCTGCCCAACGGCCACATCGTCCCCGCGCTGATCGCGGGCAACGCGGTGATCCTGAAGCCGTCGGAAAAGACCCCGGCCGTGGGCCAGAAGCTGCTGACCTTCTTCAACCGTGCAGGCATCCCTTCGGCGCTGGTGCAATGCCTGATCGGCGGTCCGGAAGCAGGTAAGGCGCTGGTGGCGCACCCCGATGTCAACGGCGTGCTGTTCACCGGATCGGCGCAGGTCGGCATTGCCATCAACAAGAAGCTGGCTACCGAACCGGGCAAGATCGTGGCGCTGGAAATGGGCGGCAACAACCCCATCGTGCTGTGGGATACCCCGCTGATCGACGATGCGGCGACGCTGATCGTGCAATCGGCCTTCACCTCTGCCGGGCAACGCTGCACGGCGGCGCGGCGGCTGATCGTCAAGGCTTCGATGTACGATGCCACCGTGGCCACAGTGAAGAAGCTGGCCGACCGCGTGATCGTGGGCGCGCCGTTCGACCAGCCGCAGCCGTTCATGGGGCCGGTGATCGACGGCAAGACCGCCGACCAGCTGACCGAGAGCTTCCTCTACCTCCTGTCCAACGGCGGCAAGCCGATCAGCCACATGCGCCGCCCGCTGGGCGAAGACATGCCCTTCCTCTCGCCCGCGATCATCGACACCACGGCGATGAAGGAACGCCCCGACGTGGAGCTGTTCGGGCCGCTGCTGCAAGTGGTGAAGGTGGATGATTTCGACCAGGCGATTGCCGAGGCGAACAACACCCGCTTCGGCCTGTCGGCATCGCTGATTGGCGGCACGCCGCAGCAGTACAACCGGTTCTGGGCCAATATCCGCGCCGGGATCGTCAACTGGAACCGGCCCACCAACGGCGCCTCCAGTTCCGCGCCCTTCGGCGGAGTGGGCTATTCGGGCAACCATCGCCCGGCGGCCTTCTACGCCGCCGACTACTGCGCCTATCCGGTGGCCAGCACCGAGATGGAACAACCGCGCGCCAGCCTGGGCGTGGGTTTCAAGGACGCCTAACCGGGTTTCAGGGCGCCCGGACCCGCGGATCCGGACGCCCTGGCGCGACCCCTCAACACGACCCAAGAGGCCGCGCTGCGATGCCGCCCAACAGGGGAGACGGCACCGATCCGATAGGTGTTGTTTCGTGGGAAACGAATCGGCTCGCCGCTCTAGGGACGCCTGGCTGAACCTGCCACAACCGTAGCGACAGCTTGTGCAATCCCGGCGACCGGACTAGCGGGGCAAGGTGAGCCAGCCGCAGATTTCCACCCGCCGGGCCTTGTTCTATGGCGTGCTGACCCACGCGATCTGGGGCTGCCTGCCGCTGTACCTGATGCTGGTGCGCGAAGTACCGCCGGTGGAATTCGTCGCCTGGCGCACGCTGTTCACCCTGCCGGTGTGCCTGCTGTTCATGGGCTGGATGGGCCAGTTCGCAGAGCTGCGCCGCACCCTTGCCGATTTCCACACGCTGAAGCGGCTGCTCTTCAGTGCCGGGCTGATCGGCCTCAACTGGTTCGTCTACGTCTGGGCCATCCAGACCGGCCACGTCTATGCCGCCAGCCTGGGCTATTATGTGCTGCCGCTGGTGATGATGCTGCTGGCCCGGCTGTTCCTTGGCGAACGGCTGTCGCGCCCGCAGCAGGTGGCCGTGGTGCTGGCGGTGCTGGGCGTCGGCGCGCTGGCCCTGGGCGCGCTCAGCACGCTGGGGGCCACGCTGTGCCTGGCGATTTCCTTCGGCGTCTATGGCCTGGTGCGCAAGACGGTGAACGCCGGGCCGCTGGTGGGCCTGACGATCGAGGCGCTGATCCTGATGCCGCTGGTGGGCTGCTACCTGGGCTGGCTGGCCATGGCCGGACCCGGCATCAGTTTCGGGCGTGACGCGGTGGAAAGCACGGCGATCGCCTTTTCCGGCGCGCTGACGGCGATCCCGCTGCTGCTGTTCGCCACCGCCGCACGGGCGCTGCCCTATACCGTGGTGGGCTTCCTGCAATTCCTCTCGCCCAGCTTCATCTTCCTGTTCGGGCTGTTCGTGTTCGGAGAACCCCTGAAACCCGCGCAGCTTGTGTGCTTCGTGCTGATCTGGATCGCCATCGCGCTGTTCAGCTGGGACCTGTGGCGCACTTCGCGGCGCAAGGCCCCCGCCGCCGCCACGGCTGAGGAGGGGCTGCCGGTCTAGCACCCTCCACCCGCTCATGCTGAGCCTGTCGAAGCACACGCGCGACCGTTCGGAATGCGTCGTAGGCCTTCGGCCAGCTTCGCTTCCGACAAGCTCAGGACGAGCGGAACCCGGTCTAGATTGAAAGACGCCAGCCCAGCGTTTCGCCCGCATGGAACGGCACCAGTTCGGTGCCGGCAGCCGGGATCGCGGGAGGCACCGGGCAAGCGACCTTCTCCAGCGTCACCGTGTCCTGGTTCACCGGCAGGCCGTAGAAGGCCGGACCGTGGAGGCTGGCGAAGCCTTCGAAGTGGCCCAGCGCGTCTTCCTCCTCGAACACCGCGAGATAGCTTTCCAGCGCATAGGGGGCGTTGAACACGCCCGCGCAGCCGCAGGCGCTTTCCTTGGCCTCGCGCGCATGGGGGGCGCTGTCGGTGCCGAGGAAGAACTTGGCATTGCCGCTGGTCGCCGCCTTGCGCAGCGCCAGCCGGTGCGTCTCGCGCTTGGCCACGGGCAGGCAATACATGTGCGGGCGGATGCCGCCCACCAGCATGGCGTTGCGGTTGATGTGGAGGTGCTGCGGAGTGATCGTGGCGGCCACATTGTCCCCCGCCCCCTTCACGAAGCTGGCCGCATCGCTGGTGGTGATGTGTTCGAACACCACCTTCAGCTCGGGCAGCTGCGCCACCAGCGGGGCCAGCACGCGTTCGATGAACACCGCCTCGCGGTCGAACACGTCGATTTCGGCGCTGGTCACCTCGCCGTGGACGCACAGCACCATGCCGATCTCGGCCATGGCCTCCAGCGCGCCCATGATGTTGGCCACGTCAGTCACGCCCGAATCGGAATTGGTGGTGGCCCCGGCGGGATAGAGCTTGGCGGCGGTGAACACGCCCGCCGCGAACCCGCGCCGCAACTCGTCAGGATCGGTGTTGTCGGTGAGGTAAGCGGTCATCAGCGGCTCGAACGCCATGCCCGCAGGCACGGCAGCGCGGATGCGGTCGCGATAGGCTTCGGCGGCGGCCACCGTGGTCACCGGCGGGGTGAGATTGGGCATAACGATGGCGCGGGCGAACTGGCGCGCGGTGTGCGGCACAACCGCTTCCAGCATGGCGCCATCGCGCAGGTGGACGTGCCAGTCGTCGGGGCGGCGGATCGTCAGGGAATCGCTCATGGGATTGCCTATGCCGCGCCCTGCCCTATCTGTCACCCATGACCGCAGGATGCCTGACCAGTCGCGCCGTGGTGCGTGTTTCCCCCACCGATCCCGCCGAGGATGCTGCGGCCTTCCTGCAAGGGCTGCTGACCAATAACGTAACGGCCGATGGCCCCACCTACGCCGCTTTGCTGAGCGCGCAAGGCAAGTGCCTGTTCGACATGATCGTGTGGCGAGATGCGGCGGACATGCTGCTCGACTGTGAGGCAACCATGGCGGCTGACCTGGTGAAGCGCCTGTCGCTCTACCGCCTGCGCCGCAAGCTCGCCATTGCCGTGGACGAAGGGCTGGCGGTCCACTGGCAGGTGGCACCGCGCGATGGCGCCGCGCCCGATCCGCGCCTCGCCGCGCTGGGCTGGCGCTGGCTCGCGCCCGACGATGGTGGCGAGGTGGCCGACCCGGCATGGCTGGCCCACCGCCTGGCGCTGGGCGTTCCCGAAGGACAGGCCGAACTGGCGGACATTCTCTGGCTGGAAACCAACGCCGTCGAGCTGAACGGCGTCAGCTTCACCAAGGGTTGCTACATCGGGCAGGAAAACACCGCCCGCATGAACTGGCGGCAGAAGGTCAACCGGCGGCTGGTGGTGGTGCCGCTCGATCGTTCGGACGAGAAGCGGCGCAAGGCCGCCTATCCCGAACTGGGGCTGGCGGTGGATCACCTGCGGGTGGAGGACATTCCGGCTGATTGCGTGCCAAATTGGCTGACGCTTGCTGGCGAGGGCTAGGCCGAAATCCCGTAAGCCTTCTGGAAGGCCGCCGTCAGCATCTCCTCGGCCCGGTCGCGCGCCACGGATCGCGGGACAGACAGCGATTCGGACAGCGTTTCACCCAGCAGGGCATCGCCCAGCGCCAGCAGCACCAGCGTGAAGGTGTTTTCGTGCATGGCGAGGTCTGTTCCGCTGTGGACTTCCTCGGGCCGCAGGTCGTGCACCAGCGCGTGGATCGCCTCGACGATGGGATCGAGCGCGTCCTCGTTGCCCGATGCCAGCATCCAGCTGGCCAGCGCGCCCCCGCCCTCTTGCCCGAAGGCATCGAAGGTCAGGTCCACCACTTCCCGGACCGATCCGATCCCGGCGCGGGTGGCACGCACCGCCTCGCCAATCGAATCGCAGACGGTCTGCGCCAGGTGGCGCGCCAGTTCCTTCTGCAAGCCCGATGCGCTGCCGAAATGGTGCAGCAGGTTCGCGTGGGTGCGCCCGATGCGCGCCGCCACCGCCTTCAAGGTAACGCTTTGCGGCCCTGCCTCGATCAGCAGTGCGCGCGCCGCCTCCAGCGCCAGTGCGCGGCTTTCCTCCTGCGTCAGGCGCTTTCTTATTGACACTGATGTAAGTTTCCTTATCTGTAGGTGCCAGCAGTTGATTCGGACAGTATTATGACCGCAATGGCAACCCCCAAGGCAAGTCCTGACGATATCGTCCTCACCCCGCGTGACCGGCGCTTTGGCCGCAACGCGCGCCGCACCAAGGGCAAGGACCCGGTGGCTGCGGCCTGGTTCCTCGCGCTGTCAGCCTCTTTCCCGCGTGGAGAGGCCATGTTCATCGAAGGCGTAAAGGCCTTCCGCGACCAGGCCCCGCCCCGGCTGGCTGGCGAAATCCGCGAATTCATCAAGCAGGAAGTGAACCACACCCGCGAACACCTGGTGTTCAACCGCATGGCGGCAGAAGCGGGTTACGACCTCAGCAATGTCCTGCAACGGGTTGACCGGCTGGCTGACGAGGCGCTGGACAAGCCGCGCATCGTCACGCTGGCGGTTACCATCGCGCTGGAACACTTTACCGCGATCTTCGCGCACCAATTCCTCACCAGCCCCGAAAGCCTGGTCACCGATGGCATCGGCGATCCCGAGCTGTGGCGCTGGCACGCGGTGGAGGAAATCGAGCACAAGGGCGTGGCCTACGATACCTGGCTCCACGCCACGCGCGACTGGCACCCGCGCAAACGCTATATCATGCGCTGCATGGTGATGGCGCAGGTGACCGTGCGCTTCCTCAGCAACCGCTGCCGCGATGCGCTGGAACTGCTGTCGCAGGATGGCATCACCGGCTGGCGCGCGCGCTGGAAGCTGACCGCCTACCTGCTGGGCAAGCCCGGCATCCTGCGGCGCATCTTCCCCACCTGGATCGGCTATTTCCGCCCCGGCTTCCACCCGTGGGACAACGATGACCGCGCGCTGATCGGGCAACATGACAGCGTCTATCAGGACGCAAACCTGCTGGCGGTGCCCGCCGAATAGGGCAGGCACCGCCGCCGCTTACGCGGCTTTTGCGGGCAGGTCTTCGCTCGCTGCGACCAGTTCCTTTTCATACCGGCGCGACAGCACCAACTCGCCGCCGCGCGCCAGGCAGGAGACGGGGCGGATCTCGCCGGTCTCGACAAAGCCATTGGCGCGCAGCACCTTGCCGCTGGCGGGATTTTCCAGGAAGTGGCCCGCCACCACCCGCTCGATCCCCAGCGCCTGCGCCATATCGAGCACGCCGCGCACCGCCTCGCGGGCATAGCCGCGGCCCTGCCAGTGCTTGCCGATCCAGTAGCCCAGTTCGTGGCCTTCCTCGGTCGGTTCCAGCCCGACCTGGCCGATCAGCGGCGCGCCGGTGAGTTCGGGAAGCGTTACCGAGAAGGCCATCATGTTCGCCGGGCGCGGTTTGCAGCAATATGCCACCGCGTCTTGCGGGCGATAGGGCCAGGGCGCGCGCGCCAACATGCGGACAACGCCGAAATCGGCAATGCCGCGATAGATCTCGCGCCAGTCTTCGGGGAATATCGGCCGCAGGAACAGCCGCTCGGTACGCATGAACATCGGTATTCTCCCCAATATCCGGGTGCCCGCCTCCAGTGGGCCGCCGGGAGTTTCATCGATGGAAGGAGAATCAAAAAAGGAGACGGGGCGACCCCATCTCCTTCCTGCTTCCGGACTTTCGGTGTCCGGAGGGGCCATCCCGGTGGATGACCCCTTTATCGGATCATCCGGTTATTCGGCTGCCTGCGCCATCACGTCGACCGACACGTACTTGCGACCGAGTTTGCCGTCGTGGAAACGCACTACGCCTTGGGCGGTGGCAAACAGCGTGTGGTCCTTGCCCATGCCGACGTTGACGCCGGGGTAGAACTTCGTGCCGCGCTGACGCACGATAATGTTGCCGCCGATCACTTCCTGACCGCCGAACTTCTTCAC
>JAGREI010000178.1 GCA_020446625.1 Erythrobacter sp. | reverse complement strand
CAGCGCGTCCATGTCCGCCCGCAGCAGGATCAGCGGGCCATCGCCGTTGCGCAGGATTCCCACCACGCCGGTGCCGCCCACATGCTCGGTCACCTCCAGCCCGGCAGCGCGCAGTTCGGCGGCCATGCGCGCGGCGGTGTTGGTTTCGAGCATGGAGAGTTCGGGATTCTCGTGGAACCAGGTGAACAGGTCGTCCAGCCCGGCGTCGTAGTCCGCCTCCACCGCCGCGCGCAGGGCCGGGTCTTCCTGCGCCTGCACTGGAAGCGCGGGCGTGCAGGCGGCAAGCACCGCGAGCGAGGCGAACATGCGGAGAGCAGTCATGCGAGCGATTCCCTGTTGCTGTGCAGAGCAAGAGGCTAGGTGGTCACTCGCGCCCGTGCAACCGGCGGCAGGTTTACGCCCGCCCCCCCCCTGTCGCCCCCGGCGATTTTCGACTTAGCCGATCAGGCGGGCGAAGTCGCTGGTGGTGGCGGTGTCGAGCACGGCGCGGGCCTGGGCATAGGCGGCATCCGGCGGCAACAGCACGCCGGGTGCGATCCCCTCGATCTGCTGCTCGGGCACCAGCGCGATGGGGCAGGAAACCGGCAGCAGCTGCGATCCGGCGCCCGCCTTCAGCGTGGTGAGCAGCCCGTAGAGCCGCTGGCTGTGCGCCGCCAGCCCCAGCACTGCCATGCGGAATTGCCCGGCGACATTGGTGACCAGGTAGATGTGTCCCGACAGGCACGGCATCGAGACGAAGCCGCGCTGTTCGTAGGCGCGATCCAGCCGGGCGCTTTCGGTGAACACCAGGTGGCCCGCTTCCTCGCACCAGGCGATGCGGGTTCGGTAGGCGTAGATCGCTTCGCGCTGCTCGAAGCCGGGTCGCAGGGTGAGATAGCTCTGTTCGATCCAGCGCACCGCCGGGCGGGCGTAGGCGCCCATGTGTTCGGGAGCCAGGCCGGGGATCGCGCTGTCGGCCGGGGGCGGGGCGGGTGTGCCGTGTTCTTCGCGCAGCGATGCCCCCAGCGCATCTTCCAGCCGCACCACGGTGGCCAGGGTGAACGGGCGGCGGCCCGACATCGCCTTTTCCAGCGTGGACATCGACAGCCGCGCGGTCTGGGCCAGTCCTTCGCGCGAGATCCGGCGGCGCGCCAGTTCCTCGCGCAATCGCAGGGCGACCGTCGCGCTGTCGAAATTGCGGTTTGCCAGTGCTGCCTGCCCCATTTTGCCCTCCGAATTTTCCCCGAATCTGCCGCGAACCGGACAAATCCGCACGTTCTCCCCCTCTGCCACCCCGATCCGGCTGAAAATGGCCGATCTTTACCGTGGCGCGCGCTCGTCTCGCTGTGCTTATCGCTAGCCAAAGTGAGGTGAACGGAGGCTGACATGCGACGAATGGAGTTAAGAAGCAAGGGTGCAGCACCCGCTTTCAAGAGCTTTGCCGTGCTGCTGCTGCTCGTCGCGGCCCCTGCCGGCCAGCCGCTGCACGCGCAGGCCGTCCCCGACGATGATCCCTTCGCCAGCGGCGGGCTGGTGCTGCGCGGTGGCGGGGTATCGACCGAAATGCCCGCCATGCGGCTGGGCACCGATATCCGTGCCGAGGTATCGGGCAGCATTGCCCGCGTCACCGTCACCCAGGCATTCCGCAACACCAGCGACCAGTGGATGGAGGCGACCTACCTCTATCCCTTGCCCGACAACGGCGCGGTCGACGACCTGCGCATGGTGGTGGGGGACCGGATCCTGATCGGCAATATCCGCGAACGCGAGGAGGCACGGCAGATCTACGAAACCGCGCTGGTGGAAGGCCGCCGCGCCGGGCTGGTGGAGCAGGAACGGCCCAACATGTTCCGCACCAACGCGGCCAATGTCGGCCCCGGCGAGACGGTGCTGGTGGCGATCCAGTTCCAGGCCCCGGTGCGCCAGCTGGGCGACGAATATGCGCTGCGCCTGCCGCTGGTGGTGGGGCCACGCTACGTTCCGCCGCACACGCTGATGCCGCCCCCGCTGAATCACGACACTGGCATCCGGCTGGAGCGGTACGGGCTGGCCGCGTTCCACGATGCGCAGCGGTTGCTCGCGCCGGTGATGCACCCGGACATGGCCGAGGGCCTCAACCCGGTCTCGATCACCGTCGACCTCGATCCGGGTTTCGTCCCCGAAGCGATCGACAGCCCTTATCACCCGATCCGCGTGACCGAGCAGGGCAACGGCGTGCGCGAGGTGCAGCTGGCGAGCGGGCCGGTTCCGGCCAACCGCGACTTCGAACTGCGCTGGCGTGCCGGTGGCAGCGAACCGGCGGTCGCGCTCTACCGCCAGCGGCTGCAAGGCATGGACTACCTGATGGCGACGATCACCCCGCCGCCCGCGCCCGCCAGCAGCAGCACGCCGCCGCGCGAAATGGTGTTCGTGATCGACAACTCCGGCTCGATGGGCGGCGACAGCATGGATGCGGCGCGGTCGAGCCTGCTCTACGCGCTCGACCGGCTGCAACCGGGCGATCGCTTCAACGTGATCCGTTTCGACGACACCATGACCGAACTGTTCCCGCAGCCGGTGGCGGTCACGCCCGCGCAGGTCGCCGTGGCGCGCGCGTTTGCCGAAAACATCGATGCCAGCGGCGGCACCGAGATGCTCCCCGCGCTGCGCGAAGCCCTGGTCGACGATACGCCGGACGATCGCGGGCGGGTGCGGCAGGTGATCTTCCTCACCGACGGCGGCCTCTCCAACGAGGAGGAGATGATGGCCGAGATCGTGGCCCATCGCGGGCGCAGCCGGGTGTTCATGGTGGGCATGGGATCGGCACCCAACGGTTACCTGATGCGGCGCATGGCCGAAGCCGGGCGCGGCACCTTCACCAATGTGGGCATGGGCTTCGAGGTGCGCGACCGGATGCGCGAACTGCTGCTGCGGCTGGCGACTCCGGTGGCGACTGGCCTCAGGATCGAGACCAGCGGCACCGCGCTGGAATTCACCCCGCAGGACTTGCCCGATCTCTACGCGGGAGAGCCGCTGGTCCTGCTGGGGCGCACGGCGAACAGCAGCGGCACGGTTACGCTGAGCGGGGTGACCGCCGGGCGTCGCTGGACGCGCAGGCTCTACCTTGGGCAGGCCGCCAGCTCCGATGCCGTGGCACGGCTGTGGGCGCGCCGCCGGATCGACGATATCGAGGCGCAACGCTGGTCGTACCAGATCGACTATGACGAGGCCGCGCAGCAGATCGCGGCGCTGGGCCTGGCCTTCCACATCGTCACCAGCGAGACCAGCCTGATCGCAGAAGACCAGACCCCCGCGCGGCCCGCTGGCGCGCACCTGGTGCGCGAGGAACTGCCGCTGCTGCTGCCCGCCGGGTGGGATTTCGACGCGCTGTTCGGCCGCAATGCCGAACTCGCCGCCGCCTATGCCGCGGCTGCGGCGGACGATCCCGATGCGGTGGACCTGCCGCAGACTGCCGCGCCCTGGCGCGGGGCGCTGGCCACGGGCCTGCTGGTGCTGCTGGCGGGGCTGACGGGGCTGGTCCTGGCGCGGCGGCGCGGGGGCGGGGCAAGGCAATCGGTGGTGGCATGAGTCCCCGAAGCCACCGCCGCCTCGCCCGCTGCGCCAGCCTGCTGCTGGTGCTGGCGGGCGGGGCACTTGCTGCGCAAGCGGCGTGGATCCCGGCCAAGGCCGCGCTGGCGCAGGTTCTGCTCGATCGCGCTTTCGACCAGTCGCTGGCGACCGGACAGCCGGTGCGTCCCTGGCCCTGGGCCGATACCGCACCGCTTTCCCGCATCACCGTGGGCCGGCTGGGCGAGAGCGCCATCGTGCTGTCGGGCGCATCGGGGCAGGCGCTTGCCTTCGGCCCTACCGAACTCGCTGCGCCGCGCGGCGTTACCCTGCTGGCGGCGCACCGCGACACCCATTTCGCCTTCATGGCAGACTTGCGCGCAGGCGATATCCTGACCCTTCAGCGGCTGGACGGCGGCACGGCGCGCTATGCCGTCCGCCAGTTTCAGACCGTGCGCTGGGACCGGTTCGCCATTTCCCGCAACCTGCCCGGCGAATGGCTGGTGCTTGCCACCTGCTACCCGTTCGACGGTGCAACGCGCGGCCCGCTGCGCCAGGTGGCTTGGGCGGAACGCGTGGAATAGCCCTTCGCCTCGCCCGCGCGCTCGGCTAATGCCGTGCCATGGTACTTCGCATTGCCCGCTTTATCGCCAAGGCCATCCTGTGGTGGGTGGCCATTACCGTTTCGCTGGTGCTGGTGCTGCGCTTCCTGCCGGTCACCTATACCGCCACCATGCTGATGGACGAACGCTCTGTTACCCGCGACTGGGAACCGCTCAGCCGGATTGACCGCAACATGGTTTCGGCGGTGATCGCGGCAGAGGACGGCAAGTTCTGCGAGCACAACGGCTTCGATACCGAAGCGATCGAGCAGGCGCTGGAAGAACGCGCGGCGGGCGGGCGCGAGCGCGGGGCCTCCACCATCAGCCAGCAGACCGCCAAGAACGTGTTCCTGTGGCAAGGCGGCGGCTGGTTCCGCAAGGGGCTGGAAGCCTATTTCACCGTGCTGATCGAGACGCTGTGGTCCAAGCGGCGGATCATGGAAGTCTACCTCAACGTGGCCGAAACGGGGCTGGGCACCTATGGCGTGGAAAGCGGGGCGCAACGCTATTTCGGCCATTCCGCCGCGCGGCTGAGCGCCGACGAGGCGAGCCGCATCGCCGCCGTCCTGCCCAGCCCGAAGACGCGCGAGGCGGTGAACCCCGGCGGCTTTACCCGTCGTTATGGCAATACCATCGAACGGCGCATTGCGCAGGTCCGGCGCGACGGACTGGATGCCTGCATCTATGACTAGATGGGCGCTGGCGGCTCTGTTGCTGGTCGCCGCTGCCCAGGCCAGTGCGCAGGTCCGCGCCATTGTCGATGTCACGGTGATCGACGTCGAGGACGGCACCGAACGTGCGCACCAGACCGTGGTGCTGGACGGTGAGACGATCCACGGAGTCGGCCCGGCAGAGGACGTCAGGCTCACCCCCGATGTCGAGCGGATCGACGGCGCCGGGCGCTTCCTTATCCCCGGCCTTTGGGACATGCATGTCCACGCGCACCGCGCCGGGCGCTGGGCCTGGCACTACCCGCTGTACCGCGCCTTTGGCGTGGTGGGCGTGCGCGATGCCGGTACGCACCTGGGTTCGGCGCTGGCCTGGCGTCAGCGGGCCGCAGCCGATCCCATGGCGCCGCACGTTGTCTGGGGTTCCCCGATCATCGACGGCGCGCCGCAGTTCAATTCGTTCGGCCTTTCCGCCGAGGATGAAGAGGCAGGTCGCCAGCTGGTGCGGCTGATGCAGCAGCTGGGGTTCGATTTCGTCAAGGTCTACGATCGCCTGACCCCCGACGCCTATCGCGGCATTGCCGACGAGGCCATGCGGGTGGGCATTCCGGTGGAAGGCCATGTGCCGCTGGCGCTGTCACCTGCCGATGCCGTGCTGGCGCACCAGCGGTTGATCGACCACCTGACGCTGGTGCTGGAGGCCTGCGTTCCCGGCGCGCTGGACATGGTTCATGCCGAACGGGCGGCGCATCCGGAAGAGGTCGACAGCCTTGCCCTGCTGATGGACCCGCGTCTGGTCGCGCGGCTGCCCGAATACGACCGGCCCTATTGCGATGCCCAGTTCCGCGCCTTTGCCGAACACGATGTGTGGCAGGTGCCAACACTGGTCCAGATGTATGGCTTCTTCCATGCAGACGATCCGGCGGTGACGGCGGACCCGCGCAGCGACACGGTGCCGCCTGCCGTGCTGGCCCAGTGGCATGGCCTGGCGAGCGAGGAAGACCCTGTCGATCTGGCCAATGGCCGCGCGGTGCTGGCGGCGCAGATGGCGATGATCCGGCCGATGCAGGATGCGGGCGTGGGGTTGCTGGCAGGCACCGACGCCTCGACCGAGGCATGGGTCTTCCCCGGCTCCGGCCTCCACGACGAGCTGGCATTGCTGGTGCAGGCGGGGCTGACCCCTGCCGAGGCGCTGCGCACGGCCACGCTCAACCCGCTGGTCTACCAGTCGCGCGAACCTGCCGGGCGGGTGATCGCGGTGGGCGAGCCTGCCGACCTGGTGCTGCTCGACGCCGATCCGCTGGCCGCCATTGGCAATTCCCGCGCCATCGCCGCCGTCTTCGCGCGCGGGCTCTATCACGACCGCGCGGCGCTGGATGCATTGGTGGAACAGGCGCGCCTGGCCGCCCGGCAATAGCCAAACCACTCAAACAGCGCCGTTTTCATTCCGCTTGCCAAGCTCGTCAATCACAGTATGTTATATTGTAACTGGCTTGAGGATATGACATATCATATTGATTAAAATGCATTTTTCTTGCCCGTAAGGGCGAGGCATGATTATCGGATGGTAACCGGAACCTGCGCGGCACTCGCTCCGCAGCGGCAAGAAGGGATCGCCATTGGGGCACTCGCATTCGCACGCGCATGACCATCCGCAAGACCACCTGCATTCGGGCGGGCTTGGTCACGGCCATGGCCACAGCCACGCCCCCACCGATTTCGGGCGCGCCTTCGTCATCGGCATCGTGCTCAACGCCGGGTTCGTGGCGGTGGAGGCGACTTACGGCTTCCTTTCCGGGTCCATGGCGCTGGTGGCCGATGCGGGCCACAACCTGTCCGACGTGCTGGGCCTGCTGATCGCCTGGGCCGCCAGCCTGGCGGCAAAGCGTCCGCCCAGCGCGCGCTTCACCTATGGCCTGAAGAGTTCCACCATCCTGGCCGCCTTCGCCAATGCGATCCTGCTGCTGATCGCGGTGGGCGCGATCCTGTTCGAAACGGTCCACCGCGTGCTGGTGCCGGTCGACGTGGAGGGCATGACCATGATCGTGGTCGCGGGTATCGGGGTGGCGATCAACACTGCCACTGCCCTGCTGTTCATGCGCGGGCGGCATCACGATCTCAACATTCGCGGCGCTTACCTGCACATGGCCGCCGATGCGCTGGTAAGCGTGGGCGTGGTACTGGCGGGCGCGCTGATCCTGTTCACTGGCTTGCGCTGGATCGACCCCCTGGTCAGCCTGGTGATCGTGGCGGTGATTACCTGGGGAACCTGGGGCCTGCTGCGCGACAGCGTGAAGATGGGCCTGCTGGGCGTGCCGGACGGTGTCGACGAGGCTGCGGTGCTCGCTTACCTCGCCGGGCTACCGGGGGTTGCCGCCGTGCGCGGGCTGCATATCTGGCCGATGAGCACCACCGAAACCGCGCTGTCCGCGCACCTCGCCATGCCCGGCGGCCATCCCGGCGACGCCTTCCTGCATGACCTGGCAGAGGAACTGGCGGAGCATCACCATATCGACCACGTTACCGTGCAGGTTGAAACCGACGCCGAGGGGAAGGGGTGCTGCGTATGAGTAAGCGGGTGAGGGAGGGTGGCTGCGGCTGCGGGGCGACGCGCTATCGCGTCAGCGGTGAACCGATGATGGTGCACAACTGCCATTGCCGCCTGTGCCAGCAGCAGACCGGCTCCACCAGCGTGGTGAACGCCTTCTTCGAAGGCGACCGGGTGGACCTGCTCTGCGGCGAGATCACCGAACACGAGGTGAAAGGCGGCAGCGGCAACAGCCACGTGATCTGTCGCTGCGGCCAGTGCGGCACCGCCTTGTGGAGCTGGTATGCCCGGCTGGGCCGCCTCAGCTATGGCCTGCGTGCAGGGACGCTGGACGATCCCGACAGCGTGACGCCCGACGTGGTGATCTTCACCGAAAGCAAGATGCCCTGGGTGGCCTTGCCGGAAGGCGTGCCGTACTTCGCCCAGTACTACGATTTCCGCGAAGTGCTGCCCGCAGACAATCTTGCCCGCCTGATGGCGCTGGTGGAACGACGCAAGGCGGGGGAGGGCTAGCGCCTGTCTCGCCCGGCGATTCCGCCGGTGGAAAACGCGCTGTCACGAATTTGTCATATTGCCTGCGATGGCATAGCGACCATTGCTTCTGCGTGACGAGAGGGAGTCGGTCGTAGTGGCCAGCCAGATTGCGGTCCTGCCGTATCGCGCTTCCTCTCCGGCGCTCGATGCTCCGGTGCAGATCATGCTGGTCACCTCGCGCGGGTCGGGCCGCTGGGTGATCCCCAAGGGCAACCCCGTGGCCAAGCTGCCGCCGCACGCCAGCGCCGCGATTGAAGCGGAGGAGGAAGCCGGCGTGCGCGGCGCGGCCTGTCCCACGCCGCTGGGCACCTATCGCTATCGCAAGCAGCAACGATCCGGCGCCACGGTGTGGACCGACGTGGAGGTGTTTCCCTTCGCCGTCACCGAGGAAATGAGCAGCTGGAAGGAACAGCACCAGCGCGAACGCCGCTGGTTCACCATGGCCGAGGCTGCCGAAGCGGTCGACGAGCCGGACCTGCGCGCGCTGATCCGCAGCTTCGGCGCGCGCGAATTCCGCGCCGCCACGCAGGTTTCCACCATCATCGACACGGTCGTCGACAAGACAGGGGTCAGTCACATGTTCTCGTGGTTCCAGAAGCTGCTGCCGCAGCAGGGTAATTTCTTCGACCTGTTCGAACGCCATGCCGCTACGCTGGTGGCGGGCGCCGATGCGCTGGCGCGGCTGTCGCAGGGCGGGGCGGGCAAGGAAGGCCATATCCGCGAGATCAACGAGCGCGAGCACGATGCCGACATGATCATCCGCGAAGTGCTGCATTCCGTGCGGCGCACCTTCCTGCTGCCGTTCGACCGGTCGGCCATCACCGACCTGATCGCCAGCATGGACGATGCCATCGACGAGATGCAGGCGACCGCAGGCGCGGTGGAACTCTACGGCATCGACGCCTTCGAGCCCGAAATGCGCGACATGGCCGCGATCATCGTCGATGCCGCGCGGCTGACTGCCGAGGCGATCCCGCTGCTGCGGCGGGTGGCGGACAACGGCGTGCGCCTGCACGAACTGACCGAGCGGATCGTGCGCATGGAAGGCCACGCCGACGAGATCCACGCGTCCGGCCTGCGCCGCATCTACAAGGAAGTGGGGCCGAAGGATCCGCTCAAGTTCGTGGTGTTGCAGGAGATGTTCAAGCGGCTCGAACGCGTGGTCGACCGGTTCGAGGACGTGGCCAACGAGATCGACGGTCTCGTGATCGACCACTCCTGAACGAAAAGGCGCGACGAGCGATGGATACCAGCCTAGCCCTGCCGCTGCTGATCGGGCTGATCGCCCTGGCGCTGGCCTTCGATTTCCTCAACGGCCTGCACGATGCCGCCAATGCCATCGCCACCGTGGTGGCCACGCGGCTGCTGTCGCCGGTCAACGCGGTAATCTTTGCCGCAGTGGGCAATTTCTCCGCCTACTGGTTCGTCGGCCTGCATGTGGCCGAGACGGTGGGCAAGGGCATCGTCGACAAGGATATCGTCACCCCGTCGGTGGTGTTCGGGGCGCTGGTGGGGGCCATGTTCTGGAACGTGGTGACCTGGCTGAAGGGCATCCCGTCCAGTTCCAGCCACGCACTGATCGGCGGCTTGCTGGGCGCAGGCATCACTCACGCAGGGTTCGGCGCGGTGGAGAGCGAAGGCACCATCAAGACGATCGTGGCGATCTTCCTGTCCCCGATGATCGGCTTTGCCATCGCCATGACGCTGATGCTGCTGACCAGCTGGCTGTTCAAGGGCGCGCAGCCGCGCACCGCCAACAGCAGTTTCAAGTACCTGCACCTGGTCTCGTCCGGCGCCTATGCCATCAGCCACGGCGGCAACGATGCACAGAAGACCATGGGGATTATCGCCGTGCTGCTCTATTCCACCGGCCACCTGGAGGGCGAGTTCCATGTACCGGGCTGGGTGGTGCTGGCCTGCTATGGCGCGATTGCCATGGGTACGCTGTCGGGCGGGTGGAAGATCATCCGCACCATGGGCAGCAAGCTGACCAAGCTGAACCACCATTCGGGCTTCTGCGCCTCCACCGCCGGGTCGGTGGTGGTGTTCGGCGCCAGCGCCATGGGCATCCCCATTTCCACCACTCACGCCATCACCGGCAGCGTGGTGGGCACCGGCGCGGCGCGGCGGGCGAGCGCGGTGCGCTGGAGCGTGGCGAGCCGGGTGATCGTGGCCTGGTTCATCACCATCCCGGCCAGCGGGATCGTGGGCGCACTGGCTTACCTGCTGACGCGGCTGTTCACCTGACGCGAGGTTCTGCCGGAACCGCATCATCGCACTTGCGGTAAAGTGCGACCGCGCCCCCCGTCTTCGTCACCAGCCGGTTTTCGCGATCATAGACCGGGTCGAGCACGCCCGTTTCGTCGGCCTGTCCGACTGCGACGAAGTGCCGCGCAATCCCGAGATCCGCAAAACGGAACTGGCAATGGCCAAACCCCAGCAGGCCGCGCGGGCGCAGTACTGCGTCGAGGCGCGCAGTAGCGGCATCGACCTTGGTAAAGGCCAGCAGGTCCGAACAGTCCTGCGGTGGAGCCTTGCGGCGCAGATCGCCGTGGCGAAACACGGCCAGGGCCAGCACCGCATCGTAGCGAGCATCCGGATCGGGCCGCGTTCCGACATGGTACTGCGACAGCGGGTGAGCATCGCTGCGCCGAGCGATGGCTATGGCACGCCGGTTGGGATCAATCCCGGTGATGCGCGCATGGGGCATTCGCTGGCGCAAGGCGCGCACCTCTTCCCCTGTCGAACAACCGAAGGATAGCACTTCGGGACAGTCGAGATGCGCCAGTTCTGCGGCCAGCATATCGAACAGCTGCGGGTAACGGTTCTGGTCGGTATTGCCGAACGGCTGAAACACGCCGTCCTGCCGTTTCAGCCGCCTTACCTCGCGGCGTTCGGGGTCGAAGCGATCGACCAGCCAGCGCCCGGCCGGCGCCAGGCCGGGTATCCGGCGCAGCGGCGATCTGCGGGGCAGTCGTTTCATGCCTCGCCAGCCCAAACGACAAGGGGCTCCCGCAGGAGCCCCTCTTGCGTAAACAGGGCCTCAGGCAGCGCGATCAGGCCGCCTCGTCCTTGCGCTTGGCCTTCTTGCCGTCGACCACGCGGACGGGTTCCTTGCGGCCTTCGACCACGTCGGCGTCCACCACCACTTCGGTGACGTCTTCCATGCTGGGCAGGTCGAACATGGTATCGAGCAGCAGCCCTTCCACGATCGAACGCAGGCCGCGCGCGCCGGTCTTGCGCTTGATCGCCTTGGCGGCGATGGCCGACAGCGCCTCGTCGGTGAAGGTGAGGTCGACGTCTTCCAGCTCGAACAGCTTGGCGTATTGCTTCACCAGCGCGTTCTTGGGTTCCTTCAGGATCGTCACCAGCGCCGCCTCGTCGAGGTCATGCAGGGTGGCGATCACCGGCAGGCGGCCGACGAATTCTGGGATCAGGCCGAACTTCAGCAGATCCTCCGGCTCGCACTTTTCGAGCATTTCCCCGATGCGTGCCTTGCTGGGGTCTTCCACGTTCGCGCCGAAACCGATCGACCGCTTCTGCAAGCGATCCCCGATGATCTTTTCCAAGCCGGCGAAAGCGCCGCCGCAGATG
>JAGREI010000177.1 GCA_020446625.1 Erythrobacter sp. | reverse complement strand
TCGAACCGCTCACCGGCCGCACCCATCAGTTGCGCGTCCACATGGCTGCGATCGGCCATCCCATCGTCGGCGACGGGAAATACGGCGGGCAGGACGCTTTCCTGACCGGCAGCATCAGCCGCAAGATGCACCTCCACGCCCGCCGCCTGATCATCGAGGCTCCCAAGGGCGGCAAGCTCGATGTCACCGCCGACCTGCCCGAACACTTCGCGCAGTCGATGGAGCAGCTGGGCTTCGATGTGAACGCCAGCGATGCCGGTCCGGTGGCCACGCCGCCGCCCGAACGCAGCAAGGAAGAAAAGAAGCAGGCCGCGCGCCAGCACGCCAAGCAGTACCGCAAGGCCCGCCGCGGCGAACGCCAGACGCGCGGGGCCGCTCCGGCGAAGAAGGGCGCCAGGAAACCGGCAAAGCCCGCCGGCAAACGCAAGTGAGCGTGCGCCTCGCCGTCTTCGACTGCGACGGCACGCTGAGCGACGGACAGGCCAGCATCGTGCAGTCGATGGAAGCCGCCTTTGCACTGATGGACCTGCCCGCCCCACAGCGGCACGATGTGCGCCGGATCGTCGGGCTGAGCCTGCCGCAAGCGATCCGGCGGCTGGCCCCCGCGCTCGACGATCAGGCGCTTGCCGCCACGGTCGCCGCCTACAAGCAAGCATTCTTCGATGCCCGCGCGGCCGGTGCCGTGCATGAACCGCTGTTCGACGGCGTGCCCGAACTGCTGGCGCGGATGCACGGCGCGGGCTGGACGCTGGGCGTGGCCACCGGCAAGAGCGACCGGGGGCTGACCTCCACGCTGGCCATGCACGGCCTTGCCCCGCTGTTCGCCACGCTCCACACCGCCGATCGCCACCCGTCAAAGCCGCATCCCGCCATGCTGCACGCGGCGATGGACGATACCCTGGCCACCCCTGCGCAGACCGTGATGATCGGGGACACCGTGTTCGACATGGAGATGGCCAGGGCCGCCGGGGTGCGCGCGCTGGGCGTGGCCTGGGGCTATCACGAACCAGCCGAACTGCTCGCCGCCGGGGCCGAAGCGGTCGCCAGCGATGCCGCCCATCTGGAGGAACTGCTCAATGGATGATCGCCTGGCTGCCGACGCACTGGCGAAGAAGCGCTTCGTGGTCATCAACGTGCTGCGCCTGTCGGGCGTGGCCATGGTGATCGCCGGGATGGCGGTGTTCAACCAGGGGCTGGACCTGCCCGAGGAGGCGGGCGTGGCGCTGATGGTGGTGGGCATGTTCGACGTGTTCGTCGCCCCGCTGCTGCTCGCCCGCCGCTGGAGCAGCAACCAGCGGCCATGAGACGGTTCTGGAAAGATGTGACGGTCGCGCCCGAGGCGCAGGGCTGGCGGGTGCTGCTGGATGGCCGCGCGATCCGCACGCCCAGGGGCGCGGCGCAGCTGCTGCCGACGCAGGCCCTGGCCGAACTGGTCGCAGGCGAATTCGCCGCGCAGGGCGACAAGGTCGACACCCGCATGTTCGTGCTGCGCGACATGGCCGATTTCGCCATCGACATGGTGGCGCCCGATCCCGCACCCACGCTCGACAAGCTGGTCGCCTACGCGCGCACCGATACGCTGTGCTACCGCGCCGCGCCCGCAGAACCGCTGTTCGCCCGGCAGGAGGAACTGTGGGAGCCGCTGCTGACCGCCTGCGAGGCGCGCCACGGCGTGACGCTCAACCGCGCCAGCGGGGTGATCCACTGTCCGCAGCCCGACAGCGCCATCGCGGCCCTGCGCGCGCGGCTGGAAGGCGAGGACGCCTTTACCCTGGCCGCGCTGCTGACCATGGCCTCACTCGCCGCTTCGCTGGTGGTGGCGCTGGCCATGCTGGAACCGGGCGCGGACGCAGAGGCCCTGTTCGCCGCCGCCAATGCCGAGGAGGACTGGCAAGCCGAACTGTGGGGCTGGGACTGGGAAGCCGAAACGGTCCGCGCGAACCGGCTGACGGCCTTCCTGAAGGCGGCGGAATTTGCGCGGGCGGCCAAGGCCACAGAAAAGTAGTTTGTCACGCAAAGGCGCAAAGGCGCGAAGCGCAACGATCAATTGTTGTGATTGTTGACCACGCGTTGGACGCCTTGCTTGAAGGTTGCCTGGCCGAAGTTCATCAAGAGGCCGAGCGGCCTTCCCGTCAGGCGTAAGTAGGTCAGCAACTGCTTCGGGTAGAGAGCGCTATCGCGCTCGGTTGACTTCAACTCGATCACGAGCTGGTCGTTCACCAGCAGATCAATCTTGAAGGCGTTGTCGATTACGATCCCATTATGCCTGATCGGCACCGGCACCTGTCGTGCAACGCTCAATCCTCGGTCGGTCAAGGCTGCTGCAAGCAGCACTTCATAGACAGATTCCAGCAGGCCGGGGCCAATTTGCTTGTGCAGCTTGAACCCGCAATCGACAGCTTCGCGCGCAAGGTCTTCGATTTCCACTCAGCTTCCTTCGCGCCTTTGCGTCTTTGCGTGACCCAAAGATTACCCCACCCAGTCGGCCACCTCGCCCGCCACCGCGTTCGCCGCCTCGTTCAGCGCCGCGCCCACGGCGCCTGCTTCGGCAGGCACGCCGGAGACGCGTTCCTCGAAGCGGCGGGTGCGCACTTCTCCGCCGGGCAGTTGCAGCACGGCATCGTAGACCACCACCACGCCGCCGCGCGTCGCGTCATAGCCCATTTCCACCAGCTGGCCGGAAAGCTGGGTCTGCGCGGCATATTCCAGCTCGCCGCCGCCCACCACCAGCCGGTTGCCGCGCGCGCGGATCGTTTCGGACAGCAGGTTGCGGAACAGCTGGGCGGGCTTTTCCACCCAGTAGGCTTGGGTGAGATAGGCCAGCGAGCTGTCGCTGGTGGTCACCGGGATACGGGTGACATTGAGGCGCTGGGTGACCGACGGCACCTGCACCGCCAGGGCATTGGCCACCGAACCATCGGCACCGGTGCCAGCCGCCACGCTGACCGCCGGGGTCAGGGTCAGCAGCTGGTCGGGGGCTTCGGCGCCGCCCAGGCTGATGCAGCCCGACAGCAGCACGGTTGCACAGAGCGCGGCGAACATGGTTGTGCGGTTCATGGTTCTCTCGTCCTTCGCCTCAGGGCTCGTAATCGGGCAGCGGCGGGGCGGACAGCAGTGAACCTGCCCCTTCGTTTTCCAGCCGCTCGGTCATGTTGCGCAAGGTGGCGCTGGTCTGCCGGAGGTCGCGCATGGCCGCCGTGGCGGCAGGCAGGGTATCCTGGTTCAGCTGCCGGGTCAGCGGTTCGACATTGGCCAGCGTCTGTTCCAGCGAATCCGCCGCCGCGCGTGCCGATGCCAGCGTCTGCCGCAGTTCGGCGGAAATCTGCGGCCCGTCGTTCTGCAACAGCCTGTCGGTGGTCTGCAAGGTGCTCTCGAAAGCGGCCAGCGTCTCGGTCGACTGCGCCAGGGTGGTCTGCAATTCCTGCAAGGTCTGCCGCACTTCGGGGGCGCTGTCGGCAAATTCGGCGCTCATGGCATTGGTGTTGCGCAGGATGCCGGCAATCGAGTTCTGGTTGTCGTCATCCAGCACGCGGGTCAGCCGGTCGGTCAGCGTGGCCAGTCGTTCCAGCAGCAGCGGCGCGGATGCCAGGATTTCCCCGATTGCGCCGGGCGCGGGCGGGATCACCGGCACGCCTTCGGGGCAGTCGGTCGTCTCGCAGCTGATCGGCGGCTGGTTGGACCGGCCACCCGACAGGCTGATGTTGGAAACCCCGGTGAAGCTGGCCGAAACGCTGGCCTCGGTGCCGATCAGGATCGGGGTATCGTTCTCGATCTGGATGCGCACCTTCACGAATTCGGGATCGCGTTCCCAGATCGAGATATCGGTTACCTGCCCCACCGGCACGCCGTTGTAGGTGACCACCGAACCTTCAGCGACACCGCCCACGGACTGTTCGTAGAAGATGTCGTATTCCTTGTTGTTGCGGTCGCTCAGCCGCGCCAGCCAGACGAAGAAGGCGGCTGCGCTCAACAGCAGCAACAGCGTGACTGCCCCCACCCAGATATGGTTCGCCCGTGTTTCCATTGGCCTCTACCTATGCCTTTCCGGGAGCGTTGTTGTCCAACGCTTTCCCGCGCTCGTGGGTGGCCACTGCGGCGCGGGCGCGCGGGCCGTTGAAGTATTCCTGGATCCACGGATGGTCGGTCTGGAGCAGTTCGGGGATCGTCCCCACCGCGATCACGTGCTTGTCCGCCAGCACCGCCACCCGGTCGCAGATGGCGTAGAGCGTATCCAGGTCGTGGGTGATCAGGAACACGGTCAGCCCCAGGGTATCGGCAAGCTCGCGCAGCAGCTCGTCAAACTTGGCCGCGCCGATGGGGTCCAGCCCCGCCGTGGGTTCGTCGAGGAACAGCAGTTCGGGATCGAGCGCCAGCGCGCGGGCCAGGCCGGCGCGCTTCTTCATGCCGCCCGAAAGCTCGCTGGGATACTTGGCGGCGGCGTTTTCGGGCAGGCCGGTCAGCACCACCTTGTAGCGGGCGATCTCGTCGAGCAAGGTCTGGCTGATTTCGGGATAGAACTGCTTGATCGGCACTTCGACGTTCTCGGCCACGGTCAGGGTGGAGAACAGCGCCCCGCCCTGGAACAGCACGCCCCAGCGGTTGCGCACGCCGATCACCTCGTCCGGCTCGGCCTTGGTGATGTCCTGCCCGAACACCTCGATCTCGCCCTCGTCGGGGATTTGCAGGCCGATGATCGAGCGCATCAGCACCGACTTGCCGGTGCCCGATCCGCCCACCACGCCCAGGATCTCGCCGCGCCGCACGTCGAGGTTCAGGTCCTCGTGCACTGCGAAGTCACCAAAGCGGTTGGTCAGGCCGCGGATGCGGATGGGGAATTCCGCCTCGCTCATATCCAGCCGATCCGCTCGAAGAACACCGCGAAGAAGGCATCCAGCACGATCACCAGGAAGATCGCCTGCACCACCGCCATGGTGGTGCGCAGGCCCACTTCCTCGGCGTTGTTTTCCACCTTCATGCCCTGGTAGCAGCCCGCCATGGCCACGATCAGGCCGAACACCGGCGCCTTCACCATGCCGACGTAGTAATCGTGCAGCGGCACCACTTCCTGGATGCGGGCGAGGAAGGTCATGAAGGGGATGCCCAGCATCACGTCCCCGATCACCGCGCCGCCGATGATGGCGACCAGGCTGGAGAAGAACCCCAGCAAGGGCATCATCAGCACCGCGGCCAGGATGCGCGGGATCACCAGCGCCTCCATCGGGGAAACGCCGATGGTGCGCATGGCGTCGATTTCCTCGGTCAGCTTCATCGT